>CATPCO010000305.1 GCA_955652925.1 uncultured Xanthobacteraceae bacterium
AGTGGAAGAGCGAGCGAAAGTTGGCTCAGCACATCGGGCGGCGTGAGAATGGCGGCAATGATAAAAGCGCCGACGATAAAGTAACGCCGCTTTTCCTTGAGCTGATCGGACGTGATGATCCCGACGCGTCCAAGCAGCGTCAGGATCACCGGGAGTTGAAAAGCCACTCCGAAGGCTAAAATGAGCTTCATCATCAAGGTCAGATAATCTTCGACCTTGGGCAAGAGCTCGATTGTAGCCTGGCCAGCGCCCCCGGCCTGCTGCATGCTTAGCGAAAAACGCGCGAGCATGGGCCATACCACAAAATAAACAGCGAGCGAGCCGAGGAAGAAAAAGATCGGGGTCGCGACGAGGTAAGGCAGGAAGGCCCGGCGCTCGTGCCGATAAAGGCCCGGCGCGACGAACATGTAGATCTGAGTAGCCGCCACCGGGAATGAAATGAATGCTGCGCCGAACATGGCGAGCTTGAGCTGGACGACGAAATATTCGAGCAGCCCGGTATAGATGAACTTCGAGTTCTCGGCACCCGCCACCCACAGATACGGCCAGGTCAAGACGTTGTAGATCGTCTTGGCGAAGAAGAAGCAGCCCGCAAAGGCAATGCCGAATGCAATCAGCGCCTTGATCAGGCGCGAGCGCAACTCGATCAGGTGATCCATGAGAGGCGCTTTGGTCGCCTCGATGTCCTCATGGGTCATGCGGGCTTCTCTCCCGCACCGTGCGAGCCAGACTTGCCGTCTGTGGCCGGCGCTCCTGCCGGGGCGGATGTGGTGACGGGAATGCCTGCATCGGGCGTTGCCACGATGGCTGCCTCGTTCGCCCCGGCCGTTTGCGCGGCGGCCGCCACTTCAGTCTCCGAGGGGGCGGGTGGTGCAGAGCTCGGCTGTGGCTCGGACTCTGATTTGGGTTGTTGGGTAATCGACGTTTCAATCTGGTGCTGCGCGCTTTCGAATTCGCGGCGCACATCGACGACCGGATCGAAATTCGCATAGCTTTTCGCTTGGGTCGTCATCTCGTCGACCTCCTTTTTGAGGTCGGCCAATTCCGCTTCACGTATGGCTTCGTGGAACTGGTTCTGGAACTCGGTCGCCATGCGACGGAGCTTGGCGGTCCACTGCCCGAGCGTACGCAACACTCCGGGCAGCTCTTTCGGGCCGATGGCAATCAGCGCAACGATGCCGATGAGAAGGAGTTCGCTCCAGCCAATTTCAAACATGCAGAGTCAATCCCGGACGCCGCGGCACCGCCCAAGCTTCTTTCCCGGCATGCGGGAAAGAGAACGATGAAGCTATCCGCCTTGGTCGCAACGACCGGAATGCTCAACTCGCCTTGGTAGTCTCGGCGGTAGCTCCAGTCGCGGTGGCGGCGTTCTGCGGCTGATGATCGATTGTCTTCATTGGATCAGTCTTGCCGGACTCTGCTTCAGGTTTGTCGTCTTCGGCCAGTCCCTTCTTGAACGACTTTATGCCCTTGGCAAAATCGCCCATCAGATCAGAGATCTTCCCACGTCCGCCGAACAGCAGAAGGCCGACAGCCAGAACCAGAATCCAGTGCCAAATGCTCATTGAACCCATGCACAGAACCTCCGCGCCGACGACGGATTAAGCAGCGCTCATGTCGAAGTAAAAGCTAGGCTCCGGAGAGCACAAAAACAAGGACTGCCCAATTGCGGGCTTTATTCCTGGTTTGACACGAGCGGAGCAAGACCGAGGTCGAGTTCCGTCGGCTCCAGCGGCTCTTCATCCTCGCGCAAAGCGAGATCGTCCGACGGCATCGGCACTGAGAAGCCCGGCGGAAGCCGTCCATCGAGCAATCCGGACCCCTTGAGCTCCTCGACCCCGGGCAGATCGCCTACCGCGTCGATGCCAAAGTGGGACAGGAATGTCTCCGTGGTGCCATAGGTGACAGGCCGGCCGGGCGCCTTTCGCCGGCCGCGGGGACGGATCCATCCCGTTTCCACCAGCACGTCGACCGAGCCCTTCGAAGTGGTAACGCCGCGTATCTCCTCGATCTCGGCTCGCGTGACCGGCTGGTGATAGGCGATGATCGCAAGCGTCTCGATGGCCGCCCGCGAGAGTTTTCGTGTCTCGATCGATTCGTGGCTGAGCAGCCAGGCGAGATCGCTCGCGGTGCGGAAGGTCCATTTCCCATTGACGCGCACCAGGTTCACGCCGAACGACGAATATTCCTGCTGCAAGCGCACGAGCGCTGCATGCACATCGACACCTTGCGGAAGCCGCGCCGCGAGCGACTTTTCATCAAGCGGCTCCGCCGAGGCGAACAGCATGGCTTCCAAGAGCCGCAGCTCTTCCGGCCGGCGCTCAGGCTCGGGCGCCTGCGGCCGGTACTGCGGCTCCGGCTCGTCTGATCTCGTCACGACTTTCAATTTCGGCATTTGTCCCTCCTGATCCCCTTCTCATTCCTGTTGAGCGCTGCTGGCTTCGTCCCCGCTCGTTGTTCGCTTGCGCACGTAAAGCGGCGCGAACGCGGTCTGCTGATGCACCTCCATGAGGCCTTCGCGCACAAGCTCAAGCGTCGAGGCAAAGCTCGATGCAAAAACGGTCCGCGCAAGAGCGGGCTCGACCACGTAGGTCAGCAGATATTCGTCAAGGCGCGCCCAATCCTGCGATTGGCCGATCAGCCGCTCAAGCGCTTCGCGCGCCTGCGCCAGCGACCAGACGGTGCGCTGGGCGAGCCGCACGTGGGACAGCGCCGCCCGTTGGCGCTGCTGGGCATAGGACGAAAGAAGGTCATAGAGCGTCGCGGTCCATTGCGGATGGCGGATGTGCGCGATGGGCTCGGGCTGACCGCGGGCAAACACGTCGCGTCCGAGCTGTGCCTGCTCCATGAGACGCTGCGCAACGGCGCGAATGGCTTCGAGTCGCTTGAGGCGCAGCGCCAGCGCGGTCGCCATGTCAGCCGCGCTTTGGCCTTCCTGGGACGTGACATCCGGCAGCAGGAGGCGCGACTTGAGATACGCAAGCCAGGCTGCCATCACGAGGTAGTCCGCGGCGAGCTCAAGCCGCAGCTTGCGGGCCTCCTCAATGAAGACGAGGTACTG
>CATPCO010000306.1 GCA_955652925.1 uncultured Xanthobacteraceae bacterium
AGCGAAGGGGATTCGATCGTGCCCGGGCAGATGGCATTCGCCCGGATGCCTTGCCTGATGAAGTCGGCCGCGACCGCCTTGGTGAGCCCGATGACTGCTGCTTTGCTTGCGCCATACACATAACGGTCAGGAACGCCGCGGATCGAGGATACCGCGGAGGAGATGTTGACGATCGAGCCTGCCTGTTTTTCCAGCATGCCCGGGAGAAACGCCTTGATGGTGCGGTGCATGGACTTGACGTTGAGGTCGAACGTGAAGTCCCAGTCCTGCTCGGAGCAGTCGAGCACACTGCCGTGATGCACATAGCCGGCGCAATTGACGAGAATGTCGAGCGGGCCGAGCTCTTGTTTAAGATTTCGCGCCATCGAATCGACGGCCTCGGTTGAGCGCACATCAAGCTTGCGCTTCCTGGCGGCTTTCAGTCCGTCCAGCTTTTTCTCGTCGACGTCGGTTGCCACAACGACTGCGCCCTCGGCGGCGAATGATTCGGCGATAGCGCGCCCAATTCCCTGCCCCGCGGCAGTGATCAGCGCGATCTTGTGTTGCAGGCGTACAGTCATGGCCAATTCTCCGATTCATGCGAGGACCGTCGCTAGGATTTTGCGCGCAAGCGCGCGTCCCGGAATGACGGGATGGATCAATGATTGTCGCGCGGCACGAATTTCTGCGCGACGCGCTGATATTTCACCGCCGGCTTGAGCACCATCCCGTCCGCAAGCTGATCGACCATGCCTCTTTGAATTTCCTGCCAGGGCGTCTGGCTCGCTGGATAGGATTCGCCTCGCTCGTTGAGCGCTTGTCGCCTGATCGCCAGCTCGGAATCCGCAATCAATATGTTTGCGGTACCTTTGTTGAGATCAATGCGCACCCGATCGCCGGTTCTCAGAAGCGCAAGTCCGCCGCCCACCGCTGCTTCCGGCGAGGCATTCACGATCGAGGGCGAGGCCGAGGTTCCGGACTGGCGCCCGTCGCCGATACAGGGCAGCGCGGTGACACCTTGCTTGATCAAAGCCGCCGGCGGCTGCATGTTGACGACTTCGGCCGATCCAGGATAGCCGATCGGCCCAGCCCCGCGCATGAACAGCATCGTGTTCTGATCGATCTGCAGCGCAGGATCATCGATTCTGCGGTGGTAATCTTCCGGACCATCGAACACAACCGCGCGTCCTTCGAATGCATTCGGATCGTTCGGATTCGACAGATACCGATTCCTGAATTCAGCAGAAATGACGCTCGTCTTCATGATGGCGGCATCAAACAGATTTCCTGAAAGCACCTTGAAGCCTGCGTGCTGGCTCAGCGGATTGCCATAGGGGCGAATGACGTCCGGGTCGCTCGTCTTGGCGTCGCGCACATTTTCAGCCATGCGCCTGCCGTTGATGGTCGGCGCATCGCCATGGATGCGGCGGGCGTGGAGCAGCTCGTGCAGGACGGCGGGCAGTCCTCCCGCGCGATAATATTCCTCGCCGAGATACCGCCCCGCGGGTTGCATGTTGACGAGGAGCGGCACGTCGTAGCCCAGCGTTTCCCAATCCTTGATGGCGAGCGGAACGCCAATATGGCGAGCGATGGCATTGATGTGGATTGGCGCATTCGTCGAGCCGCCGATGGCGGTGCAGGCGACGATGGCGTTCTCGAATGCCGCGCGCGTGAGGATGTCCGAGGGTTTGATATCCTCGTGCACGATTTCCACCGCGCGGCGTCCGGTTTCGTAAGCCATTTGGGCACGCTCCCGGTAGGGCGCGGGGATGGCAGCGCAGCCCGGCAGTGAGAGGCCCAGCGCCTCGGCGAGCGCATTCATGGTCGAGGCCGTGCCCATGGTGTTGCAGTGCCCGGCCGAAGGGGCGGAGGACGCCACCGCGTCGATGAACTCGCTATAGTTCATGCGTCCCGCCGCTTGTTCCTGGCGCGCCCACCACACGACGGTGCCTGAGCCCGCGCGCTCACCCCTCCACCAGCCATTGAGCATCGGTCCCCCGGAAAGCACGATGGCCGGGAGGTTCACGGTAGCAGCCGCCATGATCGCAGCCGGCGTGGTCTTGTCGCAGCCGGTCGTGAGCACGACCCCGTCGAGCGGATAACCGAACAGCACTTCGACAAGGCCGAGGTAGGAAAGATTGCGATCGAGCGCTGCGGTTGGCCGCTTGCCGGTTTCCTGCATGGGATGGGTCGGGAACTCGAATGCAATGCCGCCGGCGTCGCGAATGCCTTCGCGCACGCGTTTGGCCAGTTCCAGATGATGGCGGTTGCAGGGCGAGAGGTCCGAGCCGGATTGTGCAATTCCGACGATCGGCTTGCCGCCGGTGAGTTCCTCGCGCGTGAGGCCGAAATTGAGATACCGCTCAAGATAGAGCGCGGTCATGCCCGGATTGTCAGGATTGTCGAACCATAACCGGGACCGCAGGCGCGGCTTCTTTTCTCGTGTGTTCGGCATAACCCTTGCTCCGTCGTTGGTGGCACGTCTGATCACAAGCGCTCGTAAGCCCCTGCCTTTCGCAGCTCTTCCACAATGCGGTCCGGCGTCAGCGGCATATCCGTAAAGCGCACGCCGAACGGCGAAAGCGCATCCTCGATGGCGGCAATGATTGCCGCGGGCGAGGGAATGGTTCCGCCTTCGCCGGCGCCCTTCACTCCGAGCGGGTTGAGCGGATTCGGCGTTTCCACGTGCTCGATGCTGCATGCCGGCACGTCCAACGCGCCCGGCAACAGATAATCCTGAAAGGTCGTGGTCAAGGGCTGTCCAGCGCCGTCGTATTTCATGTGCTCGAACATGGCGTTTCCGATCCCGTGGGCGACGCCGCCCTGCACCTGGCCATCGACGATCAGGGGATTGATCACGTTTCCGCTGTCATGCGCGACGGTGTACCTGATGATGGTCACGCCCCCGGTAAGGGGATCGACCTCGACTTCCGCGACGTGCGTGCCGTTGCAATAGGACGCCTGCGGCGGCGCGAAATAGGCCGTATGTTCGAGCCCGGGCCGCTCGCCCGCGGGCAACGAAAACCCCGGCATGCCTTGCGCGAGCCGTGCCAACTCGCTCAGTGAAATCGATGGCCTGTTGCCGCCGCGCGCAGTCGCTTGGCCGTCCTCGAGATCGATCTCGTCTTGCGCCACGCCGAGAACGCGCGCGGCAAGCGCGACCACCTGCTCGCGCACGCTTATCCCCGCGACAAGCGCCGAGGACCCGGCATTGACGGCTTGACGGCTGGCGAAAGCGCCGACGCCCTGGGAGATCGCGGCGGTGTCGCCCGCTGTCATGATGATGTCCTCCATGCGGCAGCCGACCTGGTCGGCCACAATCTGCGAGAGCGTGGTGCGCGTGCCCTGTCCCTGGCTGGTGGCGCCTGTCGCCACTGCCACCTTGCCGTTGGGCAGGACGCGGACCGTGACACCCTCGAAAGGACCCAAGCCTGTGCCCTCGACGTAATTGCCGATCCCGATCCCAATATAACGGCCTGCGAGACGCGCTTTTGCTTGCTGCGCGGGAAAGCTTTCGTAAGCGGCAATAGCGAGGGCGCGTTCCTGACTTTTTGGAAAATCTCCGCTGGCATAAACAAGCGGCTTGCCGTCGCGGAAAGTGAGCCCGACCGAATAAGGCATCTGGTCGGTTCGAACCATGTTGCGGCGGCGGACCTCGGCGCGATCAAGCTTGAGCTCGCGAGCGACGCCATCCATGAGCCGCTCCATCGCGAACACGGCTTGCGGGCGGCCCGCCCCGCGCACCACGGTGCTGGGCACTCGGTTTGTGAACGTGACCGTGAACTCGATGCGATAAGCCGGCACCACATAGGGACCAGGAACCGTGGTTGCTGCGATGTAGGGGGCAATAATTCCCCAAGGCAGGTAGGCGCCGGCGTCATGCTGCATGTTGCCGCGCAAGCCCAAAATCCTTGCACCGGCATCGACGGCGATGGCGAGTTTCCAATACTGGTCGCGCTCCTGGGTCGCTGAGACGAAATGCTCGCGGCGGTCCTCCTGCCATGTCACCGGATGGCCAAGCTGCATAGCGGCCGCGGGAATGACGGCCTCCTCGGGATAGAATGGCGCCTTGGTGCCGAACCCGCCGCCCACGGGCGGGGCGATGACTCGGATCGATTCAAGATCGCGCTCGAAGAGATCGGCGAGCGTCGACCGGCACAGATGCGGCGTCTGCGTCGCCGACCACACGCACAGCACATCGGCGCGCACATCATGGCTGGCGAGCACGGCGCGCGCCTCGATCGGCATGGCGCCGCCGCGATGCAGGAACATCTCTTGTTCAAACACATGCGGCGCATTCGCGAAGGCCGCAGTGACATCCCCATATTCCAGCGCAACCGATGCTGCGGTGTTGGTCAGGAGATCGCTATGCGCGCAAGCAGCATCCGAG
>CATPCO010000307.1 GCA_955652925.1 uncultured Xanthobacteraceae bacterium
GACCTCAAGCGCGGGCGCCTCGACACCACGCCGCATCCGTTCTGCACCAAGTTCTCCGACGCCGATGTCCGAATCACGACGCGCACCTATGCAAACGAGCTGAGCCAGTGCCTGTTCTCGACCCTGCATGAGGCGGGGCACGCGCTCTATGAGCAGGGCATCGCGCCGGAGCTCGCGGGCACCCCGCTCGGCAGGGGCACTTCCATGGCCGTGCATGAGAGCCAGTCGCGACTGTGGGAAAATGTGGTCGGGCGCAGCCGGAATTTCTGGCAGCCGTATTACCCGAAACTGCAGCAGGAGTTTCCCGAGCAGCTGGGAAAGACTCCATGTGAGACCTTCTATCGCGCCATCAACAAGGTCGCGCGCTCGCTCATTCGCACCGACGCCGACGAGGTGACCTACAATCTCCACGTCATCTTGCGGTTCGAGCTCGAGCTCGAACTGCTTGAGGGCAAGCTTGCGGTGAAAGATCTGCCGCAGGCGTGGCACGCGCGCTACGAGCGCGATCTCGCAATCACGCCGCCCGATGACCGCGATGGCTGTCTGCAGGACGTGCATTGGTACAGCGGCGGAATAGGCGGCGCCTTCCACAGCTATGCCATCGGCAACATCTTGGCCGCGCAATTCTATGCTGCCGCCTTGCGCGTGCATCCCGATATCCCGAATGAGATCCGGGCGGGAGAGTTCACGACGCTGCAACACTGGCTGACGGAAAACCTTTATCGCCAGGGCCGCAAATTCAAGCCGGCCGAGATCGTCGCGCGCGTAACCGGCGAGCCGATGAGCATCAAGCCCTATATGGCGTACCTGCGAGGCAAGTACGGCGAGCTCTATCGGCTGGCGTGAAAGCTGGTACTCCGTAGCCCGGATGGAGCGTAAGCGACATCCGGGGACCCCGGGTTTCGCTGTGCTCAACCAGGGCTACGTGGACCGAATTTTTGTTACTTCCCGAGATGCGGCGCGATCTTCCTGCAGGCGTCCACCAGGGATGCCACCGCCTCTGCCGACTTATCGAACATGCTGCGCTCAGCGCCGTTGAGCTGAATCTCGACGATGCGCTCAACGCCCTTCGAGCCGATCACCGCCGGCACGCCAACGTAAAGATCCTTGACGCCATACTCGCCGTTGAGGCACGCGGCACAAGTGAGCACCCGCTTCTTGTCGCGCAGGTAGCTCTCGGCCATTTCGATGGCCGCGGTGGCCGGCGCGTAATAGGCAGAACCGCTCTTGAGCAGATTGACGATTTCCGCTCCCCCCTCGCGCGTGCGCTGCACGATCTGATCGAGGCGCGCCTGCGACGTCCACTTCATCTTGATGAGGTCAGGCAGCGGAATCCCCGCCACAGTCGAATAACGAATGAGCGGCACCATGCTGTCGCCGTGGCCGCCCAGGACGAAGCCCGTGACGTCTTCGACCGAGACATTGAATTCGTCCGCCAGAAAGTAGCGCAAGCGGGAGCTGTCGAGCACGCCGGCCATTCCCACAACCATCTGTTTGGGAAGACCACAGGCCTTTTGCAGCGCCCATACCATGGCGTCGAGCGGATTGGTGATGCAGATTACGAAGGCGCCGGGCGCGTATTTCTTGATGCCCGCACCGACCTGCTCCATCACCTTGAGATTGATCCCGAGGAGATCGTCCCGGCTCATGCCGGGCTTGCGCGGCACACCTGCGGTCACAATGCAGACACTGGCGCCGTCAATCGCCTCGTAGGAGTTGGTTCCTGTGAATTGAGCGTCAAAGCCGGCGACCGGCGACGACTCAATAAGGTCGAGCGCCTTTCCCTGCGGAATGCCCTCTGCGATGTCGAACATCACAACATCGCCGAGCTCCTTGAGACCCACGAGATGGGCAAGCGTGCCGCCGATCTGGCCAGCACCAATCAACGCAATCTTGGAACGCGCCATATCCGGAAGAACCTGGAATGAAAGGCCGCACTCGGCAGCCAAGCGAGGGGAGAGGCAGGCGCAGCCGTCATAACCCCTTTCCGCTTCGGCATTCAAGCCACCCCGAGTGAGGATGGCCGGGGAGCCTTATCATACCGCATTGCACAAAATTCGGGCACCCAGGAGGCCGGCTGCGCATGGCAGGCATGCTATTTCAGGAATAAAATCAATGGATTGTCTCACGATTGTGAAACTCCCTACATTGAGAAGTCACTTTTGCACTGCAATATCAGCCGACTGATTCGCTTGCTCAGGAGGTGCTTCATGGAAGAGCCACTGCCGCGCGGGGGCATGATCCGCAAGCTGTGGATTTCCGAATCCGACCTCTACCGCGACCACCTGTTGCGGCTCGACCCGGAAAGCCGGCGCAGCCGTTTTTCCGGAGGCGTGTCCGAGCAATTTCTGCGCGATTACGCGGAGCTTGCGTTCGGCATCGATTCTATCATTCACGGATTTTTTGTGGATGGGACATTGCGGGGCGCCGCCGAGCTGCGAACCATCAGTGCAGCGGTCAAGCGCGAGGGCGAGGCGGCATTCTCGATCGAAAAACCGTGGCAGAGCCACGGCGTCGGCTCGATGCTGCTTGAGCGGACGCTTCTTGCCGCGCGCAATCGCGGCTTGAAGTTTCTGCACATGATTTGCCTTGCCGAGAACCAGCGCATGCAACAACTCGCGCGCAAATATGATGCCGAGCTCAGCTTTGATTTCGGCAGCGTGGTGGGCGAGGTCACGGCGCCGCGGCCTACGCTCATCTCGCTGATGCGCGAGATCGTTGCCGATGGACACGGCTTCGCCACGGCGATGTTTGACGTCCAAGCCAGGCTGCTGGCGGGATGACGGAGTGCAGAGGAGCCCTCTTTCTTATCCGTCGTCCGCCGTCTGTCGTCCGTCCTCGTTCTTCTCCGTCGTCTGTCGTCTGTCGTCCATCAAGGGATAGGCTGCTTCCACAACGTACGGCCCTCCGCCGACCGACATGCGCGACGAAAACAATACGAAGCGCGATACCGTGAACGGCGCAGAACGAAACGGCGCCCGCAGCGCGAGATAATCCGCGACTTGCCGGCTCGACGACTCGCGCAATCGCGCGAGCGTGATGTGCGGCGTGTATTTGCGGCCGTCCGGCTCAAGCCCGACCCGCTGCATCAAACGCTCATGCTCTGCCTGAAGCTCCATGAGCGCCTGAACCGGCCCGAGCGTTGCGACGACTGCACGGGGCTTGCGGCCTCCGAATGATTTGAGGTCTTCAACCCGCAGCTCGAAGGTCCGCCGGCGCACGCGGCCGAGCACGGAAGCAACTTCGTGCGCGACGGCGTCATCGACATCGCCGATAAACCGCAACGTCATGTGATAGTTCTCGGGGTCAATCCAGCGCGCGCCGGGGAGCCCGCCACGCAGTACAGCGAGCGACTGGGCAAGCGCCGATGGAATCTCCAGACCGGTAAAGAGACGCGGCATGACACGATCGGGGGGAGGAATACAAATATATAGGTTGACTAGTGCAGCGTTTCCAAAGTTCGAATCATATGCCCCGTCACTCCCGGGACCGAGCGCAGCGAGGAAGCCGGCAACCCATATGTGGACGGCATAGCATAACTTTCAAGGAATCACTCCCTACGGTTTTATTTGACGCACGCGTGCGATGAGCTCCTCGACCTTCGGCAGAATGCCCGCGACGATATGATCGACGCCTTCCGCCGTCGGATGAACTCCGTCGCGCTGATTGAGGTTTGATTGGGCAGCCACCCCGTCCAGAAAAAAGGGATAGATCAGAACGCCATCCTCGGAGCCAAGGTCGGAGTAGATGGATTCAAATTCACGGCCGTATTGCGCTCCCAGATTGGGCGCCGCCCGCATCCCGGCAAGGAGGACAGGGATGTGGCGCGCCCGCAGTCGATGCACGATTTCGGTGAGCGCGTTACGCGTGAGTTTCGGATCGATCCCGAGCAGCATGTCGTTCGCACCAAGCTCGACAATGACCGCATCGGTGCCTTCCGGAACAGACCAATCGAGCCGCGCGAGGCCGCGAGATGCCGTGTCCCCTGAGGCGCCGGCGTTCGCGACTTCAACCGCTATGCCCTTTGCACGCAGCGCTGCCTGGAGCTTTGCGGGAAAGGAGTCGTTAACGGGCAGCCCAAGGCCTGCGGTGAGCGAATCCCCGAGCGCGACGATCCGAACGGGATGATCGGCGCCGCCGGCGGGGTCAATTCCTGCCCAGGCGCAAAGAAGACCGAGCACGAGCAGCCCTGCGATATGGACTCCGCAGCGCCAACCCCAATATGAGGCGGACTCCCGTCGGCGGCCACACCAAAGCAAAAAAGAGCAAGCCAGCATGCAAGAAGCGTTACGCGCGGACTCCAATGCGGCGATTTCGTTGATCGGGATCGACCTGTCGCTCGGGCGCGGGGTAAGTCGCGTCCATATCCTCAAGGATATCACCCTCAATATAGGCCGCGGCGAGGCGGTGGGCCTCGTGGGCCCGTCGGGGTCGGGAAAATCAACCCTCCTCATGGTCATGGCAGGCCTGGAGCGGGCGGACACGGGCACCGTTACGGTCGCCGGCGAGCGGCTGGCTGCACTGGATGAGGATGCACTCGCGGTGTTCCGGGGCCGCAATGTCGGCATTGTTTTCCAGTCGTTCCATCTCATCCCAACCATGACAGCACTGGAGAACGTCGCCGTGCCGCTGGAATTTGCGGGAGCCCGCGACGCCAATGAGCGCGCAGCCCGCGAGCTTGCGGCCATGAGCCTTGGCGATCGGTTGCATCACTATCCGGCGCAGCTTTCCGGCGGCGAGCAGCAGCGCGTGGCCTTGGCGCGAGCGCTCGTGGCCGATCCGGCGATCCTGCTCGCCGACGAGCCGACCGGAAATCTCGACGAAGCGACAGGCGCCGAGATTATCGAGCTGCTGTTTGCCAATCACCGACAACGCCGCACGACGCTCGCCCTCGTCACGCATGATGCGGCCTTGGCGGCGCGGTGTGACCGGGTGGTGAAGCTTCGCTCCGGCCGGCTTGAAAGCGGGCAATATCAAACAGCCGCGATATGACGCAATTGCAGTTTACGCAAATGCGCACGACCGTGCTGCTCGCGGCGCGGATAGCGGCACGCGAAATGCGCGGAGGCTTGCACGGATTTTATGTGCTGATCGCCTGCATCGCACTCGGGGTCATGGCGATTGCAGGCGTGGGGTCCGTCGCGTCGGGTCTTGCGAATGGACTTGCGCGTGAAGGACGGGTCATGCTTGGCGGGGATCTCGCGTTTTCGCTCAGCCTGCGCGAGGCCACCAGCGCCGAGCGCGCTTTTCTCGCGCGGCAAGGGCGCGTCTCGGTGGCTGCGACCATGCGCGCCATGGCACGCGCCGAAGATGGCCGCAGCACGCTCGTTGAAGCTAAGGCGGTCGATTCATCCTATCCGCTCTACGGCACGGTTGCCCTCGATGATTCGAAAGCGCCGCTCGATGACGTGCTTGCCCAGCATCTGGGCGCGTTCGGCGCGGCCGCCGATCCGGTCCTGCTGAGCCGTCTTGATCTTGCTCCCGGAGCGCGCATCAGCGTTGGCGCCGCCACCATCCAAATCCGCGCCGTGCTCACATCCGAACCGGACAAGCTGGCGAGCGGCATCGGGTTCGGACCGCGGCTCCTCATCAGCGAAAGTGCCCTGCGCGCGACCGGGCTCATTCAACCCGGCAGCATCGTGCGCTGGCACTACCGGCTCAAACTTCCCGCCAACGACGCAACGGATGCGCCCGGGCGCGCAGTCGCGGCGGCCGCGCGAACGGAGTTCCCGGACGCCGGTTGGGAAATCCGCTCCAGCACCAATGCCTCGCCTTCCCTCGAGCGCAATGTGGAACGTTTCACGCAGTACCTCACTCTGGTCGGGCTCACCGCGCTGCTCATCGGCGGAGTGGGCGTCGGCAATGCGGTAAGGGCTCACATCGATCGCCGGACGGAGGTGATCGCTACCCTGAAATCTCTGGGCGCGACAGGAGGACGCGTCTTTGCGATCTATCTCGCCCAAGTGTTGGTGCTTGCGGCATTGGGTGCGGTGCCCGGGCTTATTGCCGGCGCCGCATTACCCTTTCTGATCGTCTGGGCTTTCGCCGCAGTGTTGCCGCTGCCGCTTTTGCCGGCGCTCTATCCCGGGGCTCTCGCGCTTGCTCTGCTTTATGGTCTTCTGACCGCGATCGCATTTGCGCTCTGGCCGCTGGGGCGGGCGCATGATGTGCCGGCCTCGGCGCTGTTCCGGAACGAAGTCACGGGGGACGCCCACCGCCCTCGCCTGCGTTACATGCTGGCGACCGCGCTTGCGGTGGGCGCACTCGCAGCGTTCGCGGTGGGGGCTGCCCACGATCAGCGGATTGCAGCGGTGTTCACCCTCTGCGCCGCTGGCGTGTTCGTTTTGCTCTACCTCGTCGCCCGGCTGGTCATGGTCATCGCACGGCGCGCGAGGACGCTACGCTCCCCAATCGTGCGGCTCGCCATCGCAAATATTCATCGCCCGGGCGCGCTGACGCCCAGCATCGTTCTTTCCCTCGGACTGGGACTGACGCTCCTGGTCACCGTCGTTGCGATCGACGGCAATTTGCGCATTCAGTTTCTTGCAGCGCTGCCGCAGAAAGCGCCGAGTTTTTATTTCGTCGACATCCCCGCAGACGGAGCCCATGAATTCGACAGCTTCGTGCGCGCGCTTGCGCCACGCGCCACCCTCGAACGGGTCCCAATGATGCGCGGCCGAATCATCTCGGTCGATGGCGTGTCCGCCGAGAATCTCAAACCGGGCTCCGACGCAGCCTGGGCTTTGCAGAGCGACCGCGGGATCACCTATGCCGACAGCGTCCCGCCCGGCTCTCGCCTTGTTGAAGGACAATGGTGGACAGCGGCCTACGACGGTCCCCCGCTGGTCTCATTCGAGCAACGGATCGCAGACGGGCTGCGCCTCAAACTCGGCGATACCGTGACGGTGAATGTGCTCGGCCGTAACATCATAGCTACCGTCGCGAACGTTCGCGCGCTCGACTGGCAAAGCCTCGGCATCAATTTCGTCATGGTGTTCTCGCCGAACACTTTCCGTGGCGCACCCCATACCCAGATCGCTACCCTCACCTATCCCGCGGGAAGCACGAACGAGGAGGAGATCGCGCTGCTCAAAGCGGCCGGTGACGCGTTCCCGGGCATCACCATCCTGCGCGTGCGGGACGTGCTCGAGGCGGTGGGCGCCACGGTGGCCAATCTCGTCCTTGGAATTCGCGCAGCCAGTGCATTGACGTTGCTGGTCGCCGTGCTGGTGCTCGCAGGCGCACTTGCAGCCGGACACAGGCGCCGGGTGTACGAGGCGGTGGTTCTCAAGACGCTTGGCGCGACCCGCACACGGTTGTTGGCCGCCTACCTGATTGAATATTTCATCCTTGGCCTCGCCACGGCTTTGCTCGGGATCGCAGCGGGATCTCTGGCAGCGGCGTTCGTCCTCGGCCGGTTCATGCATTTGCCCTTCACCTGGGTGCCGGGGCCACTGTTCGCCTGCTCGTTAGGCGCCGTGATGGGC
>CATPCO010000308.1 GCA_955652925.1 uncultured Xanthobacteraceae bacterium
GGATTCGTTGCTCTCGATCAAGCCGTGCTGTAACTCTTGATCGGGTCTTCCTACGTAGCCTGGTGTTTCCATCGCTTTGGAGCAAACCTCGGTTGAACTATGGCCTATGTGTCCGGATTCACCAATGACATCTTCTTCAGCTACGCCAGCATCGACAACGAGCCCGATGCTCAGGACGTGCGCTGGGTCAGCCATTTCCGCAACGACCTCGCAACGGCGCTGTGCCGGCGTCTGGGCAGCGATGTCGAGATCTTCTTCGACGAGGTCGGACTGCGCGCCTATCATGATCTGGACGCGCTGATTGAGAACGCGCGGAAATCGGCGGCGTTCCTGGCGGTTTTTTCTCCAAGCTATGTCGAGCGCCAATGGACGCGCGACGAGCTGCAGGCGTTCCACGAGACCGCCAAGCGCTCGGGCGAGCCCAACCGTATCATAACCATTGAGATACTCCCGGTGGAAGCCAGCCAACTTCCGCCGGAGATCGAAAACCTCAAGCGAACTCGATTTTATCGAACGGACAGGGACTCCGGAACCGAGCTTCAGCTGAGCCCGGCTTCCGATCCGATCCGGTACAATGAGCGGGTGCAGCAGCTCGCGCAGCATCTCGTGCTGCTGCTGCGCGACATGCGCAAGCGAGGAGAATCCGAGGGTGCGGGCGAACGCGATCGAAACGAGCCCGCGCGTGCGCCGACCGAGAAGGCTGCGATGGCCAAGGCGCCTGCGCTCGACAAGCCGCGCACGGTAATGCTCGCGCAAGTCAACGATGATCTTTACGACGAACGGCAGAAGGTCAACGCATATCTTGAGGATTATGGACTGAAGGTTATTCCGGAAGGTGAATATCCCGAGAACGGCAGCAAGTTCGCAGCCGCGGTAGCGGCCGACCTCGATCGCGCCGATTTGTTTGTTCAGCTGCTGAGCCGTTACCGTTCGCCCCGGCCGGGCGATCTGCGCGGAGACGGCGAGCAGTCCAAGAGCCACGCCCAGTTTCAATTTGATGCTGCCATACGCCGCGGCATCAAGATCCTGCAGTGGCGACATCCGGACATCAGTCCCGACAAGGTGCCTGCCATCAATTGGGACCGGCACCTGCTCGATGGCCCGGATGTCCGCGTCATGGGTCTGCAGGAATTCATGAAGGAAATCTGGGCGGCCATTGCAGGCCTCGAGCAGGCCCGACCTGCTCCGAACAAGGGCGACTTCTTCTTCATCAACGCTGACCGCAACGATCAGGATCTCGCGCAGACGCTCGCTGCGGCATTCAACGCCAACAACTATTACGCTTCGATCCCGATGTATGACGGCTCCGCCAAGGAGATCGAGGAGGATCTGGAGGCGAACCTGATTGACTGCAAAGGATTGCTGTTGATTTACGGCAAGTCTTCGCTGGCCTGGGTGCGGGCCCAGCTGCGACGCTTCATCAAGCTGGAGAACCGGCGCAAGGAGCCGTTGCATCTCAAGAGTATCCTGTTTGGCCCGCCTGCACCGAAGGCCGAGGTTGGAGTCACCGGCTTCGAAATGATCGATTGTCAGGATGGCGCCACGCTTGAGCGGGTGGGCAAGATCATCAAGGAACTGCGATTGTGACCTTGAACGGACGTACTCCCTATCCCGGGCTGCGGTCGTTCCGTCGCGACGAATCCGACCTGTTTTTCGGCCGCGAGGACTGCGTCAACACCATGGTGGACCGGCTAGGGGAGACCCGCTTCCTGGCCGTCCTTGGCTCTTCCGGAACGGGCAAATCATCGGTTGTGCGCACGGGGCTCCTCGATGCGCTCGAGCTTGGACTGATGGGGAAAGCCGGATCGAGCTGGCTCATCGCGGAATGCCGTCCCGGCAGCGCGCCGCTCAAAAATCTCGCGCTCGCGCTCTTGGCGAGCGAATCCGTTGCGCCGCCGACGGCTGCCGAGCTTGACCTTTTACGCGGCTTTCTGGCGCGCGGTCCGCGATCGATCATTGAATGGTGCCGCGACGGTAATCTGCCAAAGGGCACCAATCTGCTGCTGCTCATAGACCAGTTCGAAGAGCTCTTCCGGTACCACGACTATGCGACGCGTGAGGAAACCCAGGCCATCGTTGCACTGCTGCTGGAGGCTGCGCACAGCTCGGAGTTTCCGATCTACGTGACGATCACCATGCGCTCGGAATATCTCGGCGCCTGCGCACTGATCGACGGGCTTGCCGAGGCGATCAGCCGCGGCATGGTTCTGACACCGCGGATGACGCGGGAGCAGTGCCGTGCCGCCATCGAGGGACCGGCGGGCGTTTGCGGCATCAGGCTTGAGCTCCCCCTGGTCAACCGGCTGCTGAACGACCTCGCGAGTTTTGCTCCCTGGGACGATAGCGAGGCCGGCGATCAGCTCGAACGCCTCGTCCGCCGCGCCGATCAACTGCCGCTCCTCCAATACACGCTCAACCGGATGTGGCTACGCGCGCGCGAACGCCGCGGCCGTGAGCCTGCCGGCGAGCGGGCGCCGATCGTGCTTCGGCTGTCGGATTACCAGACGATCGGCGGCTTAAGCGGCTCGCTCAATGCCCATGCCGATCAGCTGCTCAATGAGCTTGCAAAGGAAGACCTGGAGCCTGTGGTCGAGACCGTGTTCCGGGCTCTTGTATCCGGATCGACCGTCGCCGATGCCGTGCGCCGGCCGATGTCATTCGGCGAATTGGTGAAGCTTGCCGGCGGCAACAAGGAGGGCGTGCGAAAAGTCGTCGATACGTTCCGGATGGCAGGCTGCAATTTCCTCACTCCCGAGCTCGATCCGAACAACAGGAGGGAATTGGACGAGGACACCATCATCGACATCAGCCATGAGAGCCTGATCCGGCAATGGGGCAAGCTCTCGCGCTGGCTCGAAAAGGAATCCCGCGCGGCCCAGCACTGGCGGCGGCTCAAGGATCGAATGGCCGATGGCGATCTGCTGCAAGGCCGCGAGCTCGCAATGCTTGCCTCCTGGCAGGAGGAGATGAAACCGACCGCCGAATGGGCGAAGCGCTACGGAGGCGAGTTCGACGCCACGACGGCTTTTCTCGATGCCAGCCGGCGAGCGGAGCAGAGCCGGCGCCGGCGAACTGCGCTGATGCGAGGCGCCGTGGTCGCGCTCGTCATCGGCATTCCCGCGATCCTCATGGCTCGCCAACTGCAACTTGAGCGCGCTTATGTACGCCAGCTCGAAGACACAGGTGTCGAACTGGCGAAGTCGAATGCACAGGCGCAGGAGGCTGCGAAACGGGCATCCGAGTCGGAGCAGCAAGCGCAGGCAGCTCTCGCGACGCTACGGGATTTGGGGGAGAAATGGGCGCAGGCCCTCGGCAGGGATCCGACCGATTTCAATCTGGAGCAAGCATTGCAAGAGTATGTTGCGACCATCGAGCGTGACAAGCAAATGGAGGAGAAGCTCAAGAATCTTGAGGGATCCTCCATTGTGCCGCTCGGGCCACAGCCGGCACATGGGGTCAACTACGCAAATGAAACGGATGACGCCATTGAACCGACAGGTGGGCTGCTGGACGAAGTCGAATCGGTCACGCCGAGCCGGATTCCGGGCGGGAGACTGCTCACGACGGCGGAATTGTATGCTGCCTTCAAGCACAACAAGCTGGGCGACTATGAGAAGGCAGGCGCCGATGGCCTGACCTTTGTGCTCGTCGATGCCTGGAGCGACCCGAAACATCCGACACTCCCGGCCGCCAAGCGCATCGCCGCGGCGGGCCGCGCCGGAGATTTCGAGGATACGATTCAAAAAGAGCTATGGACCAGCCTGCAAACGCTCACGGGCAACGAATGGCGTGTACCCATCGTATTTTTTTCCAGGGATGTGAAGCATTGGGCGGGCTACAACGGGGCGTTGCGCGCGATCCAAATGGGATTTCCACGGGTATACTGGTATCGCGGTGGGATTGCGGCCTGGAAGGAAGCGAAACAACCACTGAATTGATGCCTGACGGTTTGCGCCGCGCCTTGTTACTCTGCTTACTCTGCGTCGTGGATCCCGCGATGACTCACGCTCGAGCGCCCGCTTGTGTCGCAATAGCGACATCGATCGTCGATAAACAGCAGAGCTGCTACCTGCGCCGGGAGAGAAAATCATGAGGAGAACAGTATCAGCGCTGGCCTTGGCCTTGCCCTTGGCCGGGATGGCGGTGATCGCGACATGCGCGCCCACGCAGGCGGCCGACGTGATCTGTTACAATTGCCCGCCGGAATGGGCTGACTGGGCCTCCATGCTCAAGGCGATCAAGACCGATCTCGGCTTCGACATTCCATTCGACAACAAGAATTCCGGCCAGACGCTGTCCCAGCTCATTGCCGAGAAGGCCAACCCGGTCGCCGATATTGCCTATTACGGCGTCAATTTCGGAATGAAGGCGAAGACAGCCGCAGTGGTGGACTCTTACAAGCCGAAGGGTTGGGAGGAGGTCCCCAGCGGCCTCAAAGACCCGGACGGCGACTGGACGACCATCCATTCCGGAACGCTCGGACTGTTCGTCAACAGGGACGCCCTCGGCGGCAAGCCTGTCCCCGCCTGCTGGAAGGATCTGCTCAAGAACGACTATCGCGGGATGGTCGGCTATCTCGATCCCTCTTCCGCGGCGGTCGGCTATGTGGGCGCAGTCGCGGTCAACCTGGCGCTCGGCGGCTCGGAGAAGGATTTCACGCCGGCAGTGACGTTCTTCAAGGACCTGCAGAAGAACCAGCCGATCGTGCCAAAGCAGACCTCCTACGCGCGCGTCGTTTCCGGCGAGATCCCGATTCTCTTCGATTACGACTTCAACGCCTACCGCGCGAAATATACCGAAAAGGGCCAATTCGAATTCGTCATCCCATGCGAAGGATCCGTGGTATTTCCGTACGTCGTCAGTCTCGTGAAGGGCGCTCCGGACAAGGCAAAAGCGCAAAAGGTCCTCGATTATCTGCTGTCGGACAAGGGTCAGACCATCTGGACCAACGCTTATCTGCGCCCCGCGCGTCCGATCCCGCTGCCTGATGCGGTGAAGAGCAAGTTCCTCCCCGACAGCGACTATGTGCGCGCCAAGACTGTCGATTGGGCGGCGATGGAATCGGCGCAGAAGGCCTTTACCGACCGCTATCTCGCCGACGTGCGTTAGGGCATTCTCTGCTCCGCGTTCGGAGCACGATTCTGCGCTCATGCCGAGTTCCGCGTCGCCCTCGAAGGAGCAGGATCACCTTTCTTTGAATGGTCATCCTGCTCTATCTTATGTTTGAGCATGTCCTTTTTCGCAAAACCGGTTCCCACTTTTGCGGGACATGCTCGCGGTCTTTCGCATAGGTCCTTCCTGCGGCTCTGCCTTTTGCCGCTCGCCGTCGTTGCTGCGGCGTTCTTTCTACTGCCGATGGTGAAGCTCGTGATTGTCGGCGCAAGCGGCGAAACCGGGCTTTCGGCCTATGCGGCAATCGTCACTCAACCGCACTATCGCGCGACCCTGATCAACACGGTGCTTCTCGCTGCCGCGACGACCGCGGCAAGCCTTGCCATTGCAACAATCGCAGGGCTGTTCCTGCAACGACACCGCTTTCCCGGCCGTGCCGTGCTGGTCGCGATGCTGACCTTTCCGCTCGCGTTTCCCGGCGTGGTTGTCGGCTTCATGATCATCCTGCTGGCTGGGCGGCAGGGGCTCGTCGGTGAGCTCACGAGCCGCCTCATTGGAGAGAAGCTGGTATTCGCCTATTCGATCCAGGGACTGTTCCTGGGCTACCTCTATTTTTCCATTCCGCGCGTGATCCTCACCATCATGGCGGCCATCGAGAAGCTCGATCCCGCACTCGAGGAAGCCGCCCGCGCGCTCGGCGCCGGCCCGTGGGCCGTGCACCGCGATGTGATTCTGCCTGCCCTCGTGCCGGCCTTCGTCGCATCCGGTGCCATTGCGTTCGCCACGGCCATGGGCGCGTTCGGAACGGCGTTCACGCTTGCAACCAACATCGACGTGCTGCCGATGGTGATCTACACCGAGTTCACGTTGTCGGCGAATATCGCGATGGCGGCGGCGCTGTCGGTCGGACTTGGGCTCGTGGCGTGGGCGATGCTGGCGCTTTCGCGTTCGCTGACCGGCGGAACGATCGCAGCGGCGGGTTGACGGCATGCGCGATCGAGTGATTTTTGGCGGCCAGCTTCTGTTCACGGCACTGGTCGCCGCCTTTCTTATTGTGCCCGCGATCCTCTCCATGCTGGCGGGCATCACCGCGAATTATTTTCGCGGCATTGGCTCGGGACTCACGCTGCAATGGGTTGTCGCGGTGTGGGATCTCTACGCTGAGACAATCGCGCGCTCGTTACTGATCGCGATCGCAACTCTTGCCGCAACTCTCGTTGTCGGCGTGCCCGCAGCCTATGCACTCAATGTACGCGGAGGCCGGTTCGCGCGCACCGTGGAAGAGGTCATCACCCTGCCGCTCGCCATTCCGGGCCTCGCCATCGCGCTCGCACTCCTCCTCACCTACAACGGCTTTGGCGATTTCCGCCGCTCATGGCTGTTCATCCTGACCGGGCACGTCGTGTTCACGCTGCCGTTCATGGTTCGCTCTGTGATGGCCGTGCTCTCTGGTATCGACGTCAAGACGCTCGACGAAAGTGCCGCCTCGCTTGGCGCCGGACCATGGCGCCGATTCCGCGACGTGATCGTGCCGAATGCGCGGCCGGGCATTCTCGCCGGCGCCCTTGCCGTGGTCACGCTCTCGCTCGGTGAGTTCAACCTGACCTGGATGCTGCACACGCCGCTCACCAAGACGCTGCCGGTCGGACTGGCGGACAGCTACGCCTCGATGCGCCTGGAGGTCGCCTCAGCGTATACGCTTGTGTTCTTCCTGATGATCATTCCGTTGCTGGTCGCCATGCAGCTTCTCGCGGATCGCCCGGGCACCCCGGAGCGATCATGAGCAACAGTCATGGCGTCTCGCTCCGGCTCGAGGCCTGCGCGAAGAGCTTCCCCGGCGGCTCCCGCGCGCTCGATCCGGTGACGCTCGCAGTCGCGCGCGGGGAGACCGTCGTCATTCTGGGCCCCTCCGGATGCGGCAAGACCACTCTCCTGCGCATCATCGCGGGGCTGGAGGCGCCGGACGCCGGCGGGCGCGTGTTTTTCAATGATGCCGACGTGACGAAGGTGCCAATCGAGCAGCGCAAGGTCGGGATGGTGTTTCAGTCCTACGCCCTGTTTCCGAATATGAGCGTTGCCGAAAATATCGGCTACGGGTTGAAAATCCGCGGCATTGGAAAAGCGCAGCGCGCGGCGCGTGTCGCGGAGCTGGTGAAGCTCACCGGCATCGAGGGATTAGAGCATCGGCGGATCACTCAGCTCTCCGGCGGTCAGCGCCAGCGCGTGGCGCTGGCACGGGCAGTGGCGGTGCAACCAAGCGTGCTCCTGCTCGACGAGCCGCTCACCGCGCTCGATGCGGCGTTGCGCGAGCGGCTGCGCAGCGAGCTCGATCGCCTGCTGCGCACGCTCGGAATCACGACGATCTATGTCACGCACGATCAGGCCGAATCGATGGCGCTTGGTGACCGCATTGTGGTGATGCGCAACGGCGCCATCGCGCAGATCGGATCGCCGCGCGAGATCTATTTTTCCCCGCAGAGCCGGTTCGTCGCCGAGTTCGTCGGTGCCGCGAACATCCTGGAAGCAAGCATCGAGAACGGCGAGCTGAAGCTTCCCGGCGGCCGCATAAAGCTGGGAAACGGCGCTCCCGCGGGCGCTGTGACGGCGATGGTACGCCCGGAAGCGATTGCGATCGTGCCGCCTGAGCGCGCCGCTCTTTGCGGGCGTGTCGAGGCCGTCAGCTTTGTCGGCGATCGAACGCGGCTGATCGTGACCGGCGCCGCCGACCGGCCGCTCGTGCTCAGCGTAGCAAATTCAACGAACGTCAAAGTGGGTGAGCGCGTCGGCCTTGCGATCGAGCCGGATGCCGTCCGGCTGCTGCCCGGAGATCGGCGGTGACGGCGCCCCCTGTTCTGGTGGCACAGATCTCCGACCTGCATATCAAACGACCGGGCGCGCTGGCCTACGGCAAAGTCGATACCGCGGCGGCGCTCACGCGTTGCATTGCGCAGCTCAATCGCTTGCGTCCGCGGCCGGAGATCGTGATTGTTTCCGGCGATCTGGTCGATACGCCCGCCGAAGACGAGTACGAGCACCTCAACCGCCTGCTCGCGCCGCTCGAAATTCCGATCGCAGTCATTCCCGGCAACCACGATGCGCGCGCGCTTGTGCGCGCTGCGTTTCCGGCTCAGCCCTATGCCCAAGCGACGGGCGCGCTCAATCTTTCGCTCGCGGTCGGGCCGCTTGACCTCGTGCTGATTGATTCGAGCGTCCCCTGCGCACCCCACGGCGTGCTTGATGGGGACACCCTGCGCTGGCTCGATGCGGCGCTGAGCGTGTCGCCGACACGCCCGGCTTTACTCTTTTTGCATCACCCGCCTTTCGTCACCGGCATCAAACATATGGATCGGCAGTGTCTGCGCAACACGGACGATTTTGCGCCTTTACTAAAGCGGCACTCACGCGTGCGGCTGATCGCGGCCGGCCATGTTCATCGCACGACGCTGACCATGTTTGCCGGCATTCCCACAA
>CATPCO010000309.1 GCA_955652925.1 uncultured Xanthobacteraceae bacterium
GTTATGTCGATCTCGGGACGAGAGGCCGCAGGCAATTGACCTTGTTGCTCACAGTACGCGCAAATCCGGCTTGCTTGGATCCACCACGTGATAGGTGATCGGTCCCATACCGCAGATCGCGATCACGGCGGGCTCACTGCCATCCTTCTTGACGCCGTCGTAATGCGGCGTGCGTGCGACGCGCCGGATAAAGCTGCCCGCTGGCATTGGAACCGTGTCGTTCGGCTCGAAGTCTTCCCCGCTCGCCACCCACCAAGTGCCGGACACCACGACACACAGCCGGTCAGTCTCATACCAATGCGGCGCGCTCATGAAGCCCGGATACCATTTGACGAGATAATAATAGAGGCCGGGCTCCGACGACTTGCCCCAGAGCAGCGCCTGCTCGACGGTGTTGGGCGGACGATTGCGCGCCGCCTGCCAGATGATCTGGTCCGGCAGCCTGGTAAAAGTCATGTTCGGATCGACCGGCGAAGCATTGGCGCGATCGCCCAAAAGCGCGCCGGGAATTGCCGCAAGTAGCGGCCCAATCAGCAGATCGCGGCGATTGGCCGAGAGCATATCGAACACGGCATCCTCCTCGTTTGGACTGGCTGAGGATTTCAGCGTGATGAAATCGCGCCGCCTCGTTGGGATTTCCGTGCCCAAGCTGATATGTCTCTTACGCTCACCGTGCATCGCCTTTGGAAGATTGCCGAGCAATGATGGTGAAAGCTAAACTAATTGCCCATGACGAGGCCGCCGTCCACATTGACCGCCTGGCCCGTCATATAGTCGGCGTCACGGCTGGCAAGAAAGCTCACGACACCTGCCACGTCCTCGGCGGTTTCGGGACGGCCGAGCGGGATCAGGGAGGTCCGCCGTTTCCAGGCTTCACCGATCTCCCAGCCCTCGAATTTGCTCCACTCCCTGTCAATCTTCCGCCACATCGGGGTGTCGACCGCCCCGGGACAGATGCAATTCGAAGTGATCTTGTCGCGCGCCAGCACTTGCGCTGCCGTGCGCGTGATGCTGACAACGCCCGCTTTGCTCGCCGCGTAATGGGCTTGGTTGGCGAGACCGCCCCGGTAGGCCGCGATTGAAGCCGTCTGGATCAGCTTTCCGCGCAGCTCAGAACCCGCGATCGGGGCTTGCTGACGCATGCGCTTGGCAGCGCCTTGCAACACGAAAAAGACGGCGCGCAAGTTTACCGCCAGCATGCGGTCCCAGTCGTTCTCGGTGATTTCGAGCAGCTGGCGGACTTCGGCGATGCCCGCATTGTTGAACAGCACGTCGAGCCGCCCCCAGCGCTGGTAGGCGAGATCGAGCATGCGCTCGATGTCCGCTGCGCGGGTCACGTCCGCCTGGACGGAAGTTTGCCCAAGCTCGTCGGCCAGCGCCTTTGCGCCGTCCCCATTGATGTCGGCCAGTAGCAATTGCGCGCCTTCGCCGGCCATGCGCCGCGCGCAGGCGGCGCCGATGCCGCTTGCGGCTCCCGTGATGAGCGCATGAATACCGTCCAGTCCAGCCATCGAGCGTATGTTTACAGGGCCGCAATTCGGATGTGGAGTCCGCACGAAGCGTCAACGTTGGCCTATTGCAAGCACTAACGGCGATCTCAAGGCGGCGCGGCTGTGGCGCCATGAGTGTGAATTGCGTGGATATCGAGGTGATCGGATGCGGCCAGTAACAAAGGCTCCGATAACTGTGTCACTGTTCTTTGGTCGGGAATGGGGACGGGGCGCGCATGACTGTGCGCGAGGCGCAAGGCAGCCCAAAAACATCAGCGCCGGCGGTTTCCGACGCGCTCTTGCATATTGTGCAGGCGGGGCATCTGCTTGCGTTGGTTTCTGATCGCGTCCAAAGAGTGAAACTAATGAAGGCCATGACGGAGCAAGGCCTGACCGTGTGGAATAAGGCGACCGCGAAATATGAGCTCACAGCCTTCGGGCGCCGCTGTCTCGCCCGCTCCCGCCAGAACGGCAGCGGCGATGCGTTGCAGGCGGGTTAGGCAAAGCTAGCTGGGATCGCTTTGTGCCGGATCGCTACGGTCGGGCCACTCATCAAGTTGCGAACCGTTCTCAACGATCCAGTCCACTGCGTCGCCCCTGCTGGCAAAACCATCGATTCGCCGTTCGTGGCCATGCGGGTATCTGATGATCACATGCCAGCCGGTTCCTTCCTTGTCCGGGAAGGGCTCGATTACGGGTTTGTCGTCAGAATCTGCCATGTACAAGATATCCGCTTGAGCCCGCTGCGCTTCACCAGGTGCGGGCAACCCTATGCGGCACTTGGCCGCCGGTCGAGCTTCAATCGCTTATCGAGATAGGTGCCGATCGATCCCATCAGCGGCTCGACCTTGCCGTCAAAGAAATGATTGGCGCCGGGAATGATCTTCTGCTCGATCACAATGCCTTTCTGGGTCTTGAGCTTCTCGACCAGGGTGGTCACATCCCGGTGCGGAACCACAGCATCCTTGTCACCGTGAATGATGAGGCCGGACGACGGACAGGGAGCGAGGAAGGAGAAATCGTATAGATTTGCCGGCGGCGCAATTGAGATGAAGCCCTCGATTTCCGGCCGGCGCATCAGCAGTTGCATGCCGATCCAGGCGCCGAACGAAAAGCCCGCGATCCAACAGCTGCGTGCCTCGGGATTGATCGACTGCGCCCAATCGAGCGCTGAGGCCGCGTCGGAGAGCTCGCCCTGACCGTGATCAAACGCGCCCTGGCTGCGGCCTACGCCTCGGAAATTGAAGCGCAGCACGGAAAAATTGCGATGCACGAAGGCATAATAGAGCTGATAAATGATCTGATGATTCATTGTGCCCCCGAACTGGGGATGGGGATGAAGCACAATCCCGATGGGGGCATTCTTTTGCTTGGCCGAATGGTATCTGCCTTCGATGCGGCCGGCAGCGCCGGCAAAAATGACTTCAGGCATGCGTCAACCTCACTTGCGTTCCCGCTCCGAGCCAAATGGGGCAAGACCCAGTGCTCATTGAGCGCGCTTGACGGCCACGGAGGGTGCACGTAACTAGCTAGAACAACTCCAGATTTTGCCGAGCCGCAGTAGAAGCGCTTAGGCTCAGGCGGCGGGGTTTTAGCACGGGTAGAGGGGCGAAAAGCAAGCGTTTCGAAAGGATTGCTTACTCCCGCCCGGCGCTGCGAGGCCCGATCCGAGATCATGCACGAACGTCTTTATTTCGACTGGAATGCCAGTGCGCCGCTGCGTCCCGAGGCGCGCTCAGCAATGCTTGCTGCCCTGGATGCGACGGGCAACCCATCTTCCGTTCACGCGCAGGGCAGGGCGGCGCGCCGGCTTATTGAGGAGGCGCGCGAGCATGTTGCGATGCTTGTCGGCGCCGAACCGCGCAACGTGGCCTTCACGTCTGGTGGCACCGAAGCCAACATGCTTGCGCTCACGCCACTGATCGAGGACGGGACGAGGCGCTACCTCAAGCTTCTTATTTCTGCCGCTGAGCATTCCTCGGTGCTTGCCGGGGGGCGCTTTGCGGCGGCCGATATTGAAACTCTTCCAGTGGGTCGAGACGGCGTCATTGAACTTGCCGCGCTGGAGCGCAGGCTGGGCGAGTGCCCGCGCCCGGTGCTGGTCTCGGTCCTGCTGGCCAACAACGAGACCGGCGTTGTTCAACCGATACCGCAAGTGGCCTCGCTGGTGCACGCGAGGGACGGAATTCTGCACGTTGATGCCGTTCAGGCGCCCGGAAGAATTCCATGCAATATCAATGACCTTGGCGCGGATCTTCTGACGCTTTCTGGGCACAAGATCGGGGGTCCAAAGGGAACCGGTGCGCTGATCCGGCGCAATGCAACGGTGCCGTTCCCGGCTCCTCTCATCAGCGGAGGAGGACAGGAACGCCGCCTTCGGGCGGGAACCGAGAACGTGCCCGGCATTGCCGGCTTTGGCGCTGCGGCCGCAGCAACCGCGCGGGAATTCGAGGCGGAACGCGTGCATCTTTTGGCCCTGCGCGTGCGGCTCGAAGCGGGGCTCGAGACCTCCTCCCCGGAGCTCGTCATTTTTGGCGCCGGCGTGGAACGCCTGCCCAACACGACCCTTTTCACCGTCCCGGGCATGAAGGCGGAAACTGCCGTGATCGCATTCGATCTCGAAGGGGTCGCCGTATCCTCCGGCGCGGCCTGTTCCTCCGGAAAGGTTGGGCCATCCCACGTGCTCGCCGCCATGGGTGTTCCCCGGGAACTGGCCCGCGGTGCCGTTCGCCTGAGTTTTGGGCCAGGCACGCACGAATCCGATGTCGATAGGCTGATCGAAGCTTGGATTAGGGTCGCGGAACGATTACTTAAGGAGAGGAATGTGGTAGCCGCTTGAGGGAGTGCGCGCGCAGCAGGAGACCACGATCATAACCGACTGATCCAACCCGCGGTCCTTGAAACCGCAGCGGAGGGAAGAATGCCGGCCGTGCAAGAGACCGTCGAGAAGGTCCGCCTGATCGACGTCGACCAGTACAAGTATGGCTTCGTTACGGATATCGAGTCCGAAAAAGCCCCAAAGGGGCTTTCCGAGGACACTATCCGCTTCATCTCAGGGAAGAAAAACGAACCCGAGTGGATGCTGCGGTGGCGGCTCGATGCTTATCGCCGTTGGCTCACCATGCGCGAGCCAACCTGGTCACGCGTCCACTACGGACCCATCGATTACCAGGACCTCTATTACTACTCCGCTCCCAAGAAAAAGGCGGGCCCCAAGTCGCTGGATGAGATCGATCCCGAGATTCTGAAGACATACGACAAGCTCGGCATCCCGCTGCGCGAGCGCGAGATCCTGCTCGGCGTGCAAAAGCCTGCGGATGAGGGCGGCAGCGGCTATAACCGTGTCGCGGTCGACGCCGTGTTCGATTCTGTGTCGGTAGCCACCACCTTCAAGGAAGAGCTTGCCAAAGCCGGCGTCCTGTTCATGCCGATCTCGGAGGCGCTGCACGAGCACCCTGACCTGGTGAAGAAATACCTCGGCACGGTGGTGCCGATCTCGGACAATTTCTTTGCCACGCTCAATTCCGCGGTGTTTTCCGATGGCTCATTCGTCTATGTGCCGCCCGGGGTGCGCTGCCCCATGGAGCTGTCGACCTATTTCCGCATCAACGAGCGCAATACCGGCCAGTTCGAGCGCACGCTCATCATCGCGGACCGGGGCTCATATGTCAGCTACCTCGAAGGCTGCACGGCGCCGTCGCGCGACGAGAACCAGCTGCATGCCGCGGTGGTCGAGCTCGTCGCGCTCGATGACGCCGAGATCAAGTATTCGACCATCCAGAACTGGTATCCCGGCGACCAGCAGGGACGCGGCGGCGTCTACAATTTCGTCACCAAGCGCGGTGACTGCCGCGGCAGGAACTCGAAAATCTCGTGGACGCAGCTTGAGACCGGCTCGGCCATTACCTGGAAATATCCGAGCTGCATTCTGCGCGGCGACAACTCGCGCGGCGAGTTCTACTCCATCGCCATTTCAAACGGGCATCAGCAGGTGGATTCCGGCACCAAGATGCTGCATCTCGGCAAGAACACCACGAGCCGGATCATTTCGAAAGGTATCGCCGCCGGCCATTCGCAGAATACCTATCGCGGGCTGGTGACCTGCCATCGCAGGGCAAAGGGTGCCCGCAATTTCACCAACTGCGACTCGCTGCTGATCGGGGACAAGTGCGGCGCCCATACCACCCCCTACATCGAAACGAAGAACTCCTCGACCGTCTTTGAGCACGAGGCGACCACATCCAAAATCTCGGAAGATACGCTGTTCTATTGCATGCAGCGCGGGCTTTCGGCCGAAGACGCGGTCGCCCTGGTGGTCAACGGTTTCGTCAAGGACGTGCTCCAGCAGCTGCCTATGGAGTTTGCGGTGGAGGCGCAGAAGCTGATCTCGATCAGCCTGGAAGGAAGCGTGGGCTGACATGCATCTCCTGGAAGTGAAAAACCTGCACGTCGAGGTGGACGGCAACAAAATCCTCAACGGCCTCGAGCTTTCGGTGGGGAAGGGCAGCGTGCATGCGATCATGGGCCCCAATGGGTCGGGCAAGTCGACACTCGCCCACGTGCTCGCCGGCAAGCAGGATTATGTGGTCACGCAGGGCGAGGTTCTGCTCGACGGCGACGACATTCTGGCGTTGGATCCGCACGAGCGCGCGGCCAAGGGTCTTTTTCTCGCATTCCAGTATCCGCTGGAAATTCCCGGCGTCGCTACCATGACGTTCCTGCGCACCGCCATGAATGCGCAGCGCAAGCAACGCGGCGAGCCGGAGATCTCCACGCCGGATTTTCTCAAGCGCGTGCGCCAGGTGGCGGGAAAGCTCGGCATCGACCAGGATATGCTGCGCCGAGGAGTCAATGTCGGGTTCTCCGGTGGAGAGAAGAAGCGCAATGAGATCCTGCAAATGGCCGTGCTCGAGCCGCGCCTTTGCGTGCTGGACGAGACCGATTCCGGGCTCGATATCGATGCGCTGAAGGTCGTTGCCGAGGGCGTTAATCATCTGCGGGCGCCCGAACGCTCGTTCGTCGTCATCACCCACTATCAGCGGCTTCTCAATTACATCGTGCCTGATGTTGTGCACGTGCTTTCCAAAGGCCGCATTGTGCGCACCGGGGGCAAGGAGCTCGCGCTCGAGCTCGAAGCGAGCGGCTACGCGCAATATCAGGACGCGGCGGCGTAGGGTGCGATGAGCACTGAGGTTCGAGCCAGCAAGACTGA
>CATPCO010000310.1 GCA_955652925.1 uncultured Xanthobacteraceae bacterium
GAATACCGTCCCGATCCTGCAGTGTGCTCGCCGGCCGACGGCGCTCCTGAGCGCCTCCTCGATGGTATCTTCAATCACGTTTTCGTTCTCATCCTTATTGGCACCGAGATAACGTATCCTCGCCGAGAGACTCTTGCCGAGAAACCGATCCATCATCATGTCCGTATTCTCGGAATTCACCCAGATGCTCACGTCCTTGATGCGGTCGATGGCGCCGGTCTTGTACCCGACGAACAGGCCTTTGTTTTTCTTGAGCTCGTAACGGACCGTCGAAAACGTGAGCGGTCCACGCCCCGGCGCGGGGGCTGCCGCCGCCACAACTGAGGGCTGCTGCACGCTCGCCTTGGAGCCGTCCCAGAAAACATCAACCAGGCTCTTGCGATCCGCACAGGATTTCACTTGATCCTGCAGCCAATAGGCAGCGACGAGCAGCTTCGGGTCTTCAAGGGCGCCGTTCGCGAGCCGGTCGAACAGATCGTCCAGGCTCATCTGCACGACCTCGACATCCTCGTCGTCGAGACCGCCGCCCTTCGCCACCAGGTCGGAGTCGCGCACTTCGGCGAAATAAAGAAATATGCGCTCGGAGGTGCCTCCCGGCGATGAAAAGAACTGGCTGATCAGCTTCGGGTTGCGGATCTGATACCCAGTCTCCTCTCGAGCTTCGCGAATGACGGCAGCCTCCGGCGTCTCGTTCTGGTCGATCATTCCGGCGACGGTCTCGAGTATCCAGCCGTCCACGGTCTTGGGATCATCGCGTTGGCGGCCGAGCAGGCTTGGCACCTTGAACTGCTCGACCAGCACCACCGCTTTGCGGTCACGGTTCAACAACAGCACCGCGACGGAATCGCCGCGCTCGAACACGAGCCGCCGCTGATCGGCGCTCATGCTGCCATCGATTTGTTCGTGCGAGACGATGATTTCGTCGATCTTGAAGAAATCATCGAACAGCCGGGATTGCTTTTTAATGATGGCTTTGCGCGCCATGGTGACCTCACGATCAGCTCGTAGCCCGGGTTGAGCGGGAAGCGAAACCCGGGGATCTTCCGCGGTCTATCCCGGATTTCGCCCGTCTTCGCTAAAGCTTCGACGGGCCAATTTGAGCAAGGCCGCCGAAGCCTTGGCGAAGGCGGCTGCGCTCAATCCGGGCTACACGAGCCGCCGGCAATCGGATGCAGGTTTTGTTGTTTGCCCGCGCGGTTTTACCACTATTGCCATGCTTGGCGTGAGCTGGCTACTGTGCCCATCACCAAACTTTGGACCAACTTCCCTTGCCCGCTCATTCGGGTTCCATGCGTGATCTCAGACCCATGGAGGTGATCCTCTCGGGGGCGGCGCTTGGCGCCGAACTGCGCGGCGTCGATCTTAAGGATTTGGACGCGGCGGCATTCGAGCGCGTCATGGCGGCGTGGCACGAGCATTCGGTGCTGCTCTTTCGCAACCAGATCCTCGGCGATCACGACTTGATCGCGTTCAGCCGCCGCCTGGGCGATCTCGACTGGGCTCCCATCCAGGAAACGGGACGGCGGTTTGTCGAGGGTTTGCCGGAGATCTACGTGGTCTCGAACGTGATCGTGAACGCAGAGCCGATCGGCAGCCTGGGCGACGGCGAAGCAGCGTGGCACACCGACATGTCCTATCTGGAGGTGCCGCCCAAGGCGAGCATGCTTTATTCATTGGAGATACCGCCTGCCGGCGGCAATACCTCGTTCTGCACCATGTACGGCATTTACGAGGCACTGCCTGCCCCGCTCAAGCACCGCATCAGCGGGCTCAAGATCAAACATGACGGCACCTACAACAGCGGCGGCTATGTGCGGCAGGGAATAATGCCGACCGATGATCCCGTCACCTCGCCGGGCGCAGTGCACCCCCTTGTTTGCACGCATCCCCACACCGGCCGGCGCATGCTTTATCTCGGCCGCCGGCGCAACGCCTATCTCATGGGGCTCGAGCTTGCGGAATCAGAAGCGCTGCTCGACGAGCTCTGGCGGTTCGTGGACGATCCGCGCTTTACCTGGGAGCACGTCTGGCGCGTCGGCGACCTCGTTCTTTGGGACAATCGCTGTACCATGCATCGGCGCGATGCGTTCGACCCGAACAGCCGGCGTATCATGCACCGCACGCAGGTCAAGGGCGAGCAGCGGCCGGCCTGATCAAGGCGGACTGTGATGAGAGTATAACTCGGCCCACTCATCGAGGGGCTCGGAATGGATCCCGGCAAAAGCCCGCTGCTCACCGATCTCTACCAGCTCAACATGATGCAGGCCTACCTGGATCATGCTGACACGAAGGCCGCGGTATTCGAGTTTTTCGTGCGCAAACTGCCGGCGCGGCGCGGTTTCCTGCTCAACGCCGGGCTTGAGCAGGCGCTCGATTTCCTCGAGCAGCTGCGTTTCTCGAGCGATGACCTGGAATGGCTCGCGAGCAGCGGCCGCTTCGGGACGAATCTCATCGACTATCTGCGAGAGCTGCGCTTCACCGGTGACGTGCACGCCATGCCGGAAGGCACGGTCTTCTTCGCCAACGAGCCCATCCTTCGGATCACCGCGCCGCTGCCGCTCGCGCAATTGATCGAAACGCGCCTCATGAACATCGTTCAATTGCAGTTGCTGGTTGCGTCCAAAGCGGCCCGCATGCTGCTCGCCGCGCCGGGCAAGCTCATGGTCGATTTCGGGCTGCGGCGCGCGCACGGAGCGGAAGCCGGACTGATGGCGGCACGCGCGAGCTACATCGCAGGATTTGCCGGTACCGCGACCGTGCTGGCGGACAAGGTGTTCGGGATTCCGATCTTCGGTACCATGGCCCATTCATTCATCGAGGCCCATGATGACGAGAAAGCGGCGTTCGAAATGTTCGCGCGTTCCCGGCCCGACAACCTCACGCTCCTCATCGATACGTACGATACGCAGGCCGGCGCGCGAAAGGTAGTTGCGCTTGCGCCCGCGCTTGCCGCGCGCGGCATCACCGTGCGGGCGGTGCGCCTCGACAGCGGCGATCTGATTGCGCTGTCGAAGAGCGTGCGGCGCATTCTCGACCAGGGCGGCCTCGCCGATGTGCGCATCTTTGCAAGCGGCGGTCTCGACGAAGACGCCGTCACGCATTTGTTGCGAGCCGGCGCGCCGATCGACGGTTTTGGAATGGGGACGAGCCTGACCACGTCGAGCGACGTACCCTCGCTCGATTGCGTGTACAAGCTGCAGGAATATGCCGGCTTACCCCGCCGCAAGCAGTCGATCGGTAAGGAGACATGGCCGGGCCGCAAGCAGGTCTGGCGCACATACGACCACGCGGGGCGCATGTGTGGAGATGTTCTCTCGGTAGAAACCGATCAGCAGGAAGGCGAGCCTCTGCTGCACTTGGTGATGCAGGGGGGCAGGCGCGTCGCAGCATCACCCAAGCTCGCCGATATACGCGCCCGCGCCGAGCGCGAGCTCATGCGGCTGCCGGAGCCGCTGCGCCGCCTCGAAACGCAAAATTATCCGGTCGAGGTCGGCCAATCGCTCTCACGTCTCGCCGCGGAGGTGGATAAGCGCCTGCGTCTGTAGTCTGTAGCCCGGATGAGCGAAGCGATATCCGGGGATCCGCCCCCCGGATTGACCTGCGGTCAATCCGGGCTGCGAAGCTGAGCGCGGGGTGAGAATGCGCCGCGCGCCCATTCCAGCGCTGCCGCGATTGCCGGCCAGAACAATAGCAGCAATGCAAGCGTGGTGATGGAGCCCACGAGGGCGTTTGACCAGAACACGGAGAGATCGCCGCCTGCCCCGATCATCGCCAGGCGAAATGAGTCTTCAGCGCGGCTGCCCAAGACCAGCGCCAGCGTGAAGGGAGCAAGCGGGATGCCGATCTTCTTGAACACATAGCCGACCACGCCGAAAACCAGCATCAGCCAGATATCGAACATTGCGTTCTGAATCGCGTAGGCCCCGATCGCGCATGAGACGACGATCATGGGAGCAATCGCCGAGAACGGCACCCGCAGGATCGCGGCAAAGATCGGCACCGTGGTGAGCACGAGCACGAGCCCCACGACGTTGCCGAGATACATGGACGCGATCAGGCCCCACACGAAGCTCTTGTGCTCGACAAACAACAGCGGTCCCGGATTGAGGCCCCATACCATCAAGCCGCCGAGCAGAATCGCCGCTGTGCCCGAGCCCGGAATGCCGAGCGCAAGCATGGGCAGCAGCGCCGCTGTCCCCGATGCATGCGCCGCCGTCTCCGGCGCAAACACGCCTTCGATGCGCCCCTTGCCGAAGCTTTCCTTGTCCTTGGCAAAGCGCTTGGCGAGGTTGTAGCCCATGAAGGATGCGGCGATCGCGCCGCCCGGCGTGATGCCAAGCCAGCAGCCGATGATGGAGGAGCGCAGCAGCGTCACCCAGTAGCGCGGCATTTCCCTCCAGACCCGCAGCACCACGCGCAGGCTGATGCTCGCTGCATGTCCGCGCAGCGCGAGGCGCTCCTCCATGGTGAGAAGAATCTCGCTGATGCCGAACAAGCCGATCACCGCGACCAAAAAGTTGATGCCGCGCAAGAGCTCGCTCGAACCGAAGGTCATCCGCAGCTGGCCGGACACCGTGTCCATGCCGACACCGGCGAGCAAGAGGCCAAGCGTCATGGAAATAATGGTCTTGTGTTTCTGTTCGCGGCTGAGCCCTACGAATGAGCAGAACGTCAGCAAATAAACCGCGAAGAATTCAGGCGGCCCGAACCGCAGGGCGAAGGAAGCGATGCTCGGGGCAAGGAAGGTGATGAGCAGGACCGCAACCAGCGAGCCGATGAATGACGACGTGAACGCCGCCGTGAGCGCCTCAGCGGCGCGCCCTTGTTGCGCCATGGGATAGCCGTCGAAGGTGGTCGCAACCGACCACGCTTCGCCCGGGATGTTGAACAGGATGGAGGTGATGGCGCCGCCGAACAATGCGCCCCAGTAGATGCACGACAACATCACGATTGCGGATGTCGGGTCCATGGTGAAGGTGAGCGGCAGCAGAATTGCAACGCCGTTTGGTCCTCCGAGCCCGGGCAGAACGCCGACGAAAATGCCGAGCACGAGGCCGACCATCATCAGCGCCAACGTCTTCCAGGTCAGAAGAACGCCGAACCCTTGAATTAATAAGGTGAGAGCTTCCATTGCCGCGCTAGAATCCGAAGACAGCTTCGAGCGGGCCCTTCGGCATGATGACGTCGAATGCAAGCTCAAAGGTGATGAACATCGTCAGCGAGAACAAGAAAGCGGTCGTAAGCGACTTCCACAAAGCAATCCGCCCGATGAAATACATAAAGCCGGCAATGAGCAGAAAGCTCGCGAGGTAGAGCCCGAGCCATTGGGTGAACAGACAGAACAGGAGCGTCGGCACGAATACCTGCAGCACGCGTCGCAGCTGATCGCGCGTGACGAACGTCTCGTTTGCTTGTGCACGGGAAAAAAGAGCGCTGGCGAGCCCGTAGAGCGAGGCGGCGGCAAGGATAACCGACAGATAGAACGGGAAATACCCGGCCTCTGGACCTTCCGGCGCCCACGCTATCCCGGTGCGCCAATTATCGAAGCCGAGAAA
>CATPCO010000311.1 GCA_955652925.1 uncultured Xanthobacteraceae bacterium
AGTCTCCAATACGCTGGAAGCCGAACATCGAGTAATAAATAAAAAACGGGATCGTGTAGATCACGTTGTTCGCATAATCATTAAAAAAAAAAATAAACGAGCAGAGAGATCCGGCCTCGGTGATGCCTTCTTCCAGAATCTGCCCGTTCTTTGCCTCCTTGTAATAAAGGAGGGTGTCCATATCGACCGGTTCATAGAGCTGACCGACGCTGGAATAGATTCCTACCTGGCGGAAGAGCGCTTCCATGCCGAAGGTGCGAGCTTCGTCGGGAATAATGGGCACGATGAGCTTGCCGATTTCCGGATCGCGCAGCAATTTTGAAAGCAGTCGTACGAAAACCATCGTGGTTGAGACTTCGCGACCGTCGGTGCCTTTGTGAAACTCTTCGAAGTGAGATTCCGAAACCGGAGCAATGGGCTTGGAACGTACTTTGCGCTCCGGCAGGTAGCCCCCCAGCTGCTCGCGTCGCTCTTGCATATAGCGAATTTCCGGACTGTCATCCGCGGGCCGATAGAAGGGCGCGTCCTGCAGTTCCTCATCCGGGATGGGAATCCCGAAACGCGAGCGGAACATGCGCAGCTCGTCTTCATTCAGTTTTTTCTGCTGGTGCGTAATGTTCTTGCCCTCACCCGCCTCGCCCAGTCCATAGCCTTTGATGGTCTTCGCCAGAATGATGGTCGGCGATCCCTCGTGCTCCATGGCTGCTCGATAGGCCGCGTGCACTTTGATGGGATCGTGGCCGCCCAGGCGCATGCGGGAAAGCTGTTGGTCAGAGAGATGCTCAACCATCTTCAGCAGGCGCGGGTCGCTGCCGAACAGGTTGTGACGGAAGTAGGCGCCGCTCTCGACGAAATATTTCTGATACTGGCCATCCGTGATCTCGCCCAGCCGTCTGACCAGAATCCCGTCGCGATCATTGCTGATTAAACTGTCCCAGTCACTACCCCAGACCACCTTGATGACATTCCACCCGGCGCCGCGGAAAATCGCCTCCAGCTCCTGAATGATCTTGCCATTGCCGCGCACCGGTCCATCCAGGCGCTGCAGGTTGCAGTTCACCACAAAAATCAGGTTGTCCAACCGCTCCCGTGAAGCCAGAGTGATCGAGCCCAGAGATTCGGGTTCGTCCATCTCACCGTCACCCAGGAAGGCCCATACTCGGCCCCCGCCGGATTTCTTCAATCCACGATTCTCCAGGTAGCGAATAAAACGCGCCTGGTAGATGGCCTGGATCGGCCCCAGACCCATGGAAACCGTCGGGAATTCCCAGAAGTCCGGCATCAGCCAGGGATGGGGGTAAGAGGAGAGGCCGCCGCCTGCTTTCAGTTCGCGACGGAAATTCTGCAGCTTTTCCTTGGGGATGCGGCCTTCCAGATAGGCGCGCGCGTACATGCCGGGCGCGGCGTGACCCTGGAAATAAACCAGATCGCGGTCCCCAGTGTCAGTATGAGCCTGCAGGAAGTGATTGAATGCAACCTCGTAGAGCGTGGCTGCGGACGCAAAAGTAGAAATGTGGCCGCCGATGCCTTCCTGAATCTTGTTGGCCCGCACCACCATGGCCAGGGCATTCCAGCGCACTATGCTCTTGATGCGGCGCTCCATTTCCTGGCTTCCAGGAAAAGGCGGCTGTTGCCCGGAAGCGATCGTGTTCTGGTACGGGGTAGTGGCGGTAAAGGGAAGGTTTACGCCGGCAGCGCGCCGCGCGTGCAGCGAGAGCTGTTGCAGCAACCGTCCCGCCCGCTCCGGGCCACCCTGAGACAAAACATAATCGAGCGAGTCGAGCCACTCTCGGGTTTCGAGAACTTCCAATCCGTCTGTCTGCATCTCAGCCACGTCGGGTTTTCTCCATCAGTGGGTGCTGAACCTTCAATATAGTCAATTGCGGAGAATTTTGCTGGTGCGCCAGCCCCCATAGCTGAATGGAAGCCATCCCTTTGAGCTGCATCCCCAATCGGCAGGGACTATAATAGTGATCTGTGGTCGATTTTATAAGCGCACTTCTCGGCGGCAACCTATGCACATAAACGTCCATCACACACAGGCCAACATGTGAAGGGCTTGTCCCCGAAAATCAACAGAGGAGAATTTCGATGTCGAAGAAAGCCATTTCGGGTAACGGTGGAGTCACCGCCCAGCCTCACTTTCACCAAAGAGCTCGCGAAATCCAGGAGTATGGCACCGTCAACCACGCCCTGCCGTTGGATCTTGAGGAACCAGTCCGCCTGGAAATGACCGAGAAACTCAACCAGCTTCTGGCCGACACCATGACCTTGCGCGATCTGTACAAGAAATCCCATTGGCAGGTCGCCGGCCCGACCTTTTACCAACTCCATCTTCTATTCGACAAGCATTACGACGAGCAGGTGGAATTGGTCGACGCAATCGCTGAGCGCATTCAACTCCTCGGAGGATTGAGTCTTGCCATGGCTGCCGATGTAGCCGAGACCACGCGAATTGAACGTCCACCGCGCGGGCGGGAAGAGGTTCCGGTGCAACTCTCGCGTTTACTGGATGCCCATAAGATCATCATCGGACAGTGCCGGGAGCTGGCGGAGCGCGCCGATAAATTAGGCGACGACGGGACCAATGACCTGGCCGTCAGCGACGTCCTGCGTACCAATGAATTGCAGGTATGGTTTCTGAGCGAGCATCTGGTCAACATGCCCCTAGCCGATGCCCGGGACTGACACACCGACCTGATGAAAAGCAATCCCATGGGGCTGACTTCAAGTCAGCACTGGTTTTTTTGTACTGGATCTCCGAAGAACGCTGCACCCTAATGTTGGTCCGGCAACCCTTAAG
>CATPCO010000312.1 GCA_955652925.1 uncultured Xanthobacteraceae bacterium
GCTGAGCATGTCCCGCAAAAGTGTTTTGCGAAAAAGGACATGCTCAAACAAAGACATAGAGCGGGATGCCGATTCGAAGAAAAGCCATCCCGCGCTAGGTCGCAATCAATCCGGCGCCCGCAGGCGGTAGCCGATGCCGGTCTCCGTGAGCACGTAGTGCGGGCGTTCGGGATCGGCTTCGATCTTCTGTCGCAGCTGGCGCACATAGACCCGCAGATACTGCGCATCGGTCAGATCGTCCCACAGCTCGCCGAGCAGAAACTTGTGGGTGAGCACCTTGCCGGCATGCTGCACCAGCACGCGCAGGAGCTCGTACTCCTTGGGAGAGAGCTTTACTTCCTTGTCGCCCAGCTTGACGATGCGCCGCACGAGATCAACCGACAGATCACCGACACGGAAAATCGGCCGCTCGCCCTGGGTTTGCAGCTGGTGACGAAGCGCTGCCCGCATGCGCGCGAGAAGCTCATCCATGCCGAAGGGCTTGGTCACGTAGTCGTCGGCCCCGAGATCGAGCGCCTGGACCTTGCCGGCTTCGTCACCCCGGCTCGACAGCACCACGATCGGCACGCTCTCGTTGCGCGCCCGCATCATTCGCAGCAAATCGAGCCCCTGCATGTCGGGCAGCCCCAGATCGAGAATGACGAGGTCGGGTTTCTGCCCCAGAAGCTCGAGCGAGGCTTTTGCGTTGGCGGCTTCGAGGATGTCGTAGCCCTGCGTGCTCAGACCCATGCGAAGAAGCTTGCGGATCGGATGCTCGTCGTCGACGACGAGAACCTTGGTTCGGGGGGCGCTCATGCCGCCACATCCAGTTGCTCGGCGCGGGCGGGGATCGGAAGCCTGATTGTGAACACCGCTCCGCTCCGGTCGGTGCGGTTTGCTGCCGAAATCGTTCCATCCATGGCTTCGACGAAGCCACGCGAGATTGCAAGACCCAGCCCAGTCCCTGCCCGCACACGATCGACTTTGCGCGCGCGATAGAACTTGTCGAATATCTGCTCCAGCTCTGCGGCTGGAATGCCTTCGCCTTCGTCCAGCACCTGCAGGCCTACCGTGTCCAGATCGCGCCAGCTCTGGATACGCACCGTGGTTCCGGCCGGGGCATATTTCGAGGCGTTGTCGAGCAGATTGAACAAGACCTGCTCGAACAGCACGGGGTCGACCTTCACCATCGGCAAGTCTTTGGCGAGCTCCACTTCGACGCGGTGATGGGCGAGGATTTTGCTCGCGCGCTCCAGCGCGCTGCCGACGATCTCGCTGAGGTCATGGAGCGCGACGTTGGGTACAACCGCGCCCGACTCCAGCTTGGTCATGTCAAGCAGGTTGGCGATGAACCGATTGAGCCGTTCGGATTCGTCGATGATGGTCGCAAGCAGCTCGGCCTTCTCATCATCGTTTAATGCCGAGCCCATGCTGCGCAACGTGCCCGCCGTTCCGAGAACCGCTGCGAGCGGTGTCTTGAGATCATGTGAAATAGAGGTCAACAGCGCGGACCGCAATCGATCGGTCTCGGCGGTTCGTCTTGCGCGTTCGAGATCTTCGACCAGGCGCACGCGCTCGATGGCGAGCGCCGCCTGGTCTATCAATGCATCGAGCAGCCGGCGTTGGTCCGGGGTGAGCAGGGGGCCGGGTTTGTCGCTGTCGATACCCATTATTCCTATGGCGCCGCGGCCGGTGCGCATGGGCAGAAACAAGCGTTTCGCTCCCGGCAAGGTCTCCGAGCCGCGCCCGGCCGATCGATCGTTTTCCCACGCCCACTTGGCGGCCGCGAGATCAGCCGCATCGAGCCTATCCTCCGGCGGATAACCGGCCTTGACGGCAACTGACCCGAGTTCAGGCAGCAGCAGCACCACGCGCACCTTGAGCATCAATGCGGTCTGGTAGGCGCTCGCCCACAGCACATCGTCGAGCGTCCCCGTTCCGGCAAGCTTGCGGCTGAACGCGTAGAGCAATTCGGTCGCCCGAGCGCGGCCAATCGCAGCGACTGCCTGCGTGCGCGAGCGCGCTGCAACATTGGAGACAATCACCGCAACTATTATGAAAAAAAAGAATGCGGTGACGTTCGCCGGGTCGGCAATGGTGAAGGTGTAGATTGGCTCCATGAAAAAGAAATTGTAGCAGAGCGACGCAGCAATGCTGGCAACAAGGGAAGGCCATAAGCCAAAGCGCACGGCAACAGCAACAATCGCGGTCAGAAACACGAGACCGATACTTTCGGAGCCGACCGTCAACCATATTGCTTCGCCGACGCCCACCGCCGCGGCAACCGCCCCCAGCGCAAATATGTAGGGCCGCAAATCGAAGGAAGCAGCCTGATCTGCAGCCTTCACAGTCTTCCTGGGAATCGGTTCGCGCGCGATCTCGTCACCGGCAATGACATGGACGCTGATGTTGCCGGAGCGGCGCACGAGGTCGTGCACGACAGAGCCGTGCAGGATTTCAAACCAGCGCGAACGCGTGGATTTGCCGATGATGATCTGGGTGATGTTGTTGGCGTGAGCATAGGCGACCACGTCATCGGCAATCGCGCGGTCTGCGCTCGGGATGGTGACCGCTTCCCCGCGGAGCGCCTCTGCGAGGCGCAGCGTATCGGCGATGCGGTCGCGTTCCTCCTCGGTCAGCTGCAGGCTGCGGCGGCCCTCGACATAGAGCGCCGTGAAGGGACCATGCAGGCGGTCGGCCACCCGCTTGGCGTAACGCACGAGGCCGGCTGCGCGTCGATCCTCGCTGATGCAGACCAGGATGCGCTCACCCGCCGCCCACGGGCCTGGAATCGCGCGCGCCTGCATTTCCGTGAGCAGCTGATCGTCGACGCGCTCGGCGGTACGGCGCAAGGCCAGCTCGCGCAGCGCGGTCAGGTTGGCCGGAGAGAAGAATTGCTCGAGCGCGCGCTCGGCTTGTTTGGGGACGTAGACCTTTCCCTCTTTGAGACGCTGGATGAGATCGTCCGGCGTGAGGTCGACCAGCTCGATAGCATCGGCGCGGTCGAAAATGGAATCCGGAACCGTTTCGCGCACACGCACGTGGGTGATCTGAGCCACGACATCGTTGAGGCTCTCGATGTGCTGAATGTTGACTGTCGAGTAAACGCTGATCCCGCGACTCAACAGCTCTTCAACGTCCAGATACCGCTTGGGATGACGGCTTCCCGGAGCATTCGTGTGGGCAAGCTCATCGACGAGAGCGATCTGGGGACGCCGCGCAATAACGGCGTCGAGGTCCATCTCCTCGAGCCATTGCCCCCTGTATTCGGCCCGCCGGCGCGGAATGATCTCAAGCCCTTCGAGCAGGGCTTCTGTTTCCTTGCGGCCGTGAGTTTCCACGATGCCGACGACGACATCGTAGCCGTCCTTTTTCCGGGCGCGGGCTTGTTGCAGCATTTCGTAGGTCTTACCGACCCCGGGCGCGGCACCCACGAAGATCCGGAGTTTGCCGAGGCGTTCCTCGCGTTGCACCGCCTCCAGCAGCGCGTCCGGTGAGGGTCGATGATCGGAATCGCGGCGTTGATCTGCCATCAGGAGCCGGCCTCATGCGGCATGAGGCCAGATAGATACTACCGCCGCGACGCACTATCGAGAGCCAAGTTAAGCGCCAGCACGTTGACCCGCGGTTCACCAAGGAGCCCGAACAATCGGTCCTCGGTATGCTCCCGTACCAGTTCACGCACCCGATCCTCAGGAAGGTTGCGCGCCCTCGCCACGCGCGGGACCTGGAATAGCGCCGCCGCCGGCGAGATATCAGGGTCGAGACCGCTGCCCGAGGTGGTCACGAGGTCAGGGGCCACCTGAGCCGAGGGATTCTCCTGTTTGAGCTTTTCCAGGTCAGCCTGAACACGCCCGATCAGCGCTTTGTTCGTAGGACCCAGATTCGAGCCACCTGAATTTGCCGCGTTATAGGGAACAGGAACGGTCTTGCCCGCATCATTCGGGTCGGGAGCAACCGTTGCCGACGGCCGGGCATGAAAATATCGATCGCTGGTGAATTGCTGCCCTATCAGTGCTGATCCAATGACCTTGCCGTCTCGTTCTAAAAGGCTGCCTTGCGCCTGGTAAGGGAACGCCACGCGCGCAATACCGGTGACCACGAATGGGTACACAACGCCTGTGATCAACGTCAATGCGACGATAAATACGAAGGCCGGGCGGATTTCGCGCAGCATGAGCGCTCTCCTCAGGCGAGGTGCAGGGCCGTGACCAGGAGGTCGATGGCCTTGATTGCGATGAATGGAACGATGACTCCGCCACCGCCGTAGATCAGAAGATTACGTCGCAGCAGCGGACCAGCGCCGATCGGGCGGTAACGCACGCCCTTGAGCGCAAGCGGGATCAGCGCCACGATGATGAGCGCGTTGAAAATGATTGCCGACAGGATTGCGCTCTGGGGTGTTGCCAAATTCATGATGTTGAGCGCTCCCAGCTGCGGATAGAAGGCCAGGAACATCGCCGGGATGATCGCAAAATACTTTGCTACGTCATTTGCGATCGAGAAGGTGGTCAGCGCCCCGCGCGTCATCAGCAATTGCTTGCCGATCTCGACCACCTCGATCAGCTTCGTTGGGTTGGAATCGAGGTCCACCATGTTTCCGGCCTCGCGCGCGGCCTGCGTGCCGGTATTCATGGCAACTCCGACATCAGCCTGAGCAAGCGCCGGGGCATCGTTGGTGCCGTCACCGCACATCGCCACGAGCTTGCCTTTGGCCTGCTCATTGCGAATAAGTCGCAGCTTCTCTTCCGGTGTCGCCTGTGCCAGGAAGTCGTCAACGCCGGCCTCCGCTGCGATTGCCGCAGCCGTCATGGGGTTGTCACCTGTAATCATGATGGTCCGAATGCCCATGCGGCGAAGCTCTGCAAAGCGCTCGCGAATACCGCCTTTGACGATATCCTTGAGGTGAACAATGCCGAGCAGGCGTCCGTCTTTCGCGACTGCGAGGGGGGTGCCACCCGATTTGGAAATGGATTCCGCAATCGCGTTGATCTCGCGGGAAGTCTCCACCGCAACGCTTGGATGAAGCACCTGGACCGCGCCGGTTGGACCAACCGCAGTCGCCGAGGCGTTGAGATAGCCAAGAATCGCATCGACTGCTCCTTTGCGTACCCAGGAGTGGCCGACCTCAACGCCGCTCATGCGGCTTTGGGCAGTGAATGGAACAAAGCGTGCGCGCAACTCAACCAAGTCCCGCCCGCGAATGCCATATTTCTCTTTTGCCAGGACCACGATGGAGCGGCCCTCCGGCGTCTCATCGGCGAGCGAGGCAAGCTGCGCCGCATCGGCCAATTCCAGCTCGGCCACGCCACGCAGCGGTTTGAATTCGCTCGCCTGCCGGTTGCCGAGCGTGATCGTGCCGGTTTTGTCGAGGAGAAGCGTGTCGACGTCGCCTGCCGCTTCGACCGCGCGGCCGGACATGGCAAGGACGTTGAAGCGCACGAGGCGATCCATGCCTGCAATGCCGATGGCGGACAGTAGCCCGCCGATTGTGGTCGGGATCAGCGTGACGAAGAGCGCCACCAGAATGACCACTGAGGCGGAGCCGCCGGCGTAGGTGACATAGCTTGGGATGGTGGCGGTCGCGAATACGAAAACGATGGTGAGACCGACGAGCAGAATATTGAGCGCAATTTCATTCGGGGTCTTCTGGCGTTCCGCGCCCTCCACGAGCTTGATCATGCGATCGAGAAAGGTCGAGCCGGGCGCGGCCGTGATCCGCACCTTGATCCAATCGGAAAGCACTTGGGTGCCGCCTGTGACTGCCGAACGGTCGCCGCCGGATTCACGAATCACCGGTGCCGATTCACCGGTGATTGCCGCTTCGTTGACCGAGGCAATGCCCTCGATGACTTCACCGTCGGACGGGATAGTGTCGCCGGGCTCTACCAGGACGATGTCACCGACCTTGAGGCTGGTGCCGGAGACCGTCGTGTAATTGCTGCGGCCAGCGCCACTCAGCAGCTTGGCTTGCGTCTCGGTGCGAGTCTTGCGCAGAGCGTCCGCCTGCGCCTTGCCGCGGCCTTCGGCAACGGCCTCGGCGAAGTTCGCAAACAATACCGTGAACCACAGCCACAGGA
>CATPCO010000313.1 GCA_955652925.1 uncultured Xanthobacteraceae bacterium
GGAATTGTGGAGATCAAGGTTGGCTCCGGCGGTGGCGCGCGCATTGCCAGTGGCAATGCCAAGCTGTTTGCCGAGGCACTGGCCGTGCAGCTTGACCTCACGGGGGTGTCAGTCGGCGAGATCATGGAGGCGCAGCGCGCCGTCGAGTGCCTCGCCACAGAGCTCGCCGCTCTCCATTCGACGCCGCAGGACCACGCACGATTGCGCCAGCTTATTGCCGGTGCAGAACGGAACATCGCGGACGTCACCGCTTTTACCCGCATGAGCCGCGAATTTCATCTTGCTGTTGCCGAAGCTTCGCACAATCGCGTCCTCGTGGTTCAGCTCATTTCGCTCCAGCACGTGTCCTGGCCGGCGCAGAATCCGACGCTGACGGCCGAGGTGGCGCGACGTATTCTCGATGTTCACAGGGAGTTGGCCTCGCTCATCGAGATGCGCGATGGCGCGGCCGCTCGCCGCCTCATGGACGAGCACGTCAAGATGATCGGAGCGCGGCGCATTGCTGAGCAACACGATAAACGGCTTGCCGGCCCGGCCTGCTGCTGAAGGCACCCACAGGAACAACAAAGAGGAAAGAGGAGAGACAAAATGGCCAAGGACAAATTCATCATCGAGCCGCACTTCCGCCTGCAGGAATGGGTGGCCGAGGAGAAGGGCTATTTCAGAGAGGAAGGCCTCGACTACGTTTTCCAGGAATTGATCAAGTCAACCGATGGCACCCACCATTATAAGGGTGACCGGGTCGGAGCCATGCAATCCTTCGAGCGCGGCCGCACCTCCGACGTGAGCTGCGCCTGCCACTGGACTGTCGGAGTCGCGGCATCAAAGGGCAACGGCCGGCTCTACGCGGATGTTTACTCGGTGGCGCCTTCCAGCGTGTTTGTTCCCGCCGCCTCGCCGATCAAGACGCCTGACGATCTGGCCGGCGTTCCCATTGCGGTGGGCTACCAGTCCGGCAGCCACTATTCGACCATTCAGGCGCTCGAGCAATACATGCCGGCGGACAAGATCAATCTGACGTTCGCGGATGGAATGCTGTTCCACCGGCTCGATCAGCTCATTGACGGCAACGCGCAGGCTTCCGCCCTCTTCAGCGGACCCTATTACTTCGCCGAGCAGCTCGGTTTCCGCAAAGTCATCGATACCACCTTCATGATCGCAACCATGGTGACCGGCAATCCCGATCCATCGGATCTGCGCAAGTTCTTCCGCGCGCTTCGCCGCGCCCAGCGCGATATCGATCTGCGGCCCGATCTCTATACGCACTACTACAAGAAGGAATTTCCCGAGCGCTATCATGCCAAGATGGATACGCGGCGCTGGGGCCCGGGCGAGCGTCTTGTGTTCGAGACCTATAGCAAGGAAGTTTACGAGGAGACCTTCCGGTGGATTGCCGAGCACCGTATTTTCGCCGACAGCGGAATGGGATCCGGCAGATATGAAGACGCCGTGATCAGTACCGCCTAGCTAGCACGACCATCGCCCGCAGGCTTGACCATCGCAAGTCGAGTTTATTCGACTTGCGCACCCGAGTTCGGGTGGCCCATCTCTTCGAACAAGCCGGATCGCTTGGTCAGCGCCCGGTAATGGCAGGCTCTTCAATACGAACGAGCGGCCAAGGCGGCATTGGTCGAATAGACCGGCCGCTTGCCTCCGTTTTCCGCCCGTTCGGCAAGTCTCACCCAGCGCTCCTGGAGCGTGCGGCAGTTCGCGGCAACTTCCGGCGAGCTCGCGATTCTGGCGCGCCGCGCGCAATCGGCGGCTTGCTCCCGGCAGTACTTTGAATACGATGACATCACGCCGTCTCAACGCTACTAACAGGGCAACTGTATTGCGGCTGCGCGGCAAGACTCAAGCCGAAGCAGTAAGCTTAAACTGGATTGGGCGCCGCCTGTTGCAATGTGGCCACAGGGTGGTCGCGCGACCCCCTAATGATGCGTAACGATGACGACTTTTCATGACGCGGCATATACGATGGCGGCAGTTACCGCCACGATTGCGCTTTATCGCACGCTGATAAAAAAGGGACTGTTGACGCGGGAGGAAGCCGCGCGGGTGCTTCTGGATGAGGCGGTCGCCCGCGCGATTCAAGCCGAAGGGCAAGGCACCGGTAGAACCGATGCCGAAGTCAATCTGCAATCGGCGGAAATCCTCAAATTCATCGCCGAGAAGCTCTGAAGCCGCCCATGCAGAAAGCGGATGTCGTTCCGTCCCCGCCCACCTATGCCGAGATCGGGACTGCCGTGCGCATCCTCGATGGCGAGCCGGTCCAACAGGTGCGCCATCTCATGAACACGCTGTTCCATCACGCCGGCGCGGCCGAGCCCTGCCATGACTGGTCGGATCCGGATCGCTGGATCGACGAGCGCCTCACCGGCGAGCTTCGCACACTCGCCTCGAAGGTCTGGAACGCCAGCGGCAAGACGATCAACCCGCGCTTTCTCTATGATCACAGCACGTTCATCAGCCGCCTGCGGCTATTGGAGCCGGTCGGGGGGATCTATCGGCTGGGGGAACGGGGCCGCCGGTTTCTCGCTGGCGACGATGCAATTCTGCGCGAGTTTGTGGCGCTGCGCTCGACCAAGCGCGGCCGTGCACGGCAAAGCTCGCAGCCCGCGTCAGCAAAGAAATCGAAGGGCAGCCCGGCAGACGGATAGTGCTAAATGCGTGGAGCCGCCTTGCAGATCAATCCCGACTTTACGATGGCGCAAGATCTCGCGCTTTGTCGCGCGACACCGGAAGACCTTGAGCTATGAGAGCAGAGACCGTCGAGCATCTTAGAGCCCCGATCAGCGGCGCACGCCTAACCCTGCAACCGATCGAGATTGCAGGAGACGAGGTCATCTGCGGCCGTCTCATCGAGATGGGCACCGGCGCCTGGTACCGCATCGAGGAAGGCATTGCGGATCTCGCGCCGCACGGGTTCCGCAACATCGATCGCCACGACGCGTTCTGCCGCAGGCACGGTTTCGAACAGGGACCCGTGCCAGCGGGGAATGCGGTGCCCGACGAGAATGCCGCAATGCAGATCAAGTTCTTCTCCGAGCATCGCGATGCGTACGAGATCGAGGTCGTCGCAAGCCCGTTCTTCGGTGTGCTCGACCGCGTCACGCTGGGGCGCTGGGCGAGTCGCGCGATCGGCAAGGACATGCTGGTTGCCGAGGTTGGCTGCGGCACCGGGCGACAGACGCTCCCGCTGCTGCGGAGCGGGGCAAGCCTTGTCTGCGTCGATCTCTCGGAGGACATGCTGCGGCTTGCGCGGCGGAAGGCGCTCGCCGAGCAACCGGCCGGATGGGCGGATTTCGTGGTCGGCACAGCCGAGAATCTCCCGCTTGCCGACGGCCGCTTCGACGTGGCCGTGATTTTCGGGAGCCTGCACCATTTTTCCGATCCTCCCGCCGCGTTGCGCAAGGTCGCAGGCATCATGAAAGCGGGCGGTCGTTTCTACATCCTGGAGAACCACAAAAGCCCCGCGCGCTTCATCTTCGACTGGATGATGCGGCGCTGGATGCTGTGGATGGAGGAACCAAACGAGGCGCCCACTGCCGCCCAGTTTCTGGACTGGCTCGGGGCAGGCGGCCTCGAGGCACGCGTGCGCTACTCGACGTATTTGCCGCCGCACCTGTTCTACCTGGTCAAGGGACGCGCGGCCGATCGCCTGCTGGTCGCCACCGACGCCCTGTTCAACGCCGTGCCCGTCCTTCGCCGTCTCGGCGGGGTGATCATCGCCGAGGGGGTGAAGCGAGGGTTAGGGCGCAGTGGAGAGGGCGAACACGCTCGAACTCGACGTGCTTTCCGACTCTGCTCGCCCGCGCCGACGAGGTGATCGAATAGGACTGCCGTTCGCTGCATCTGCTATGGAATACGGCGTGAGCGGGAAATATCTGGAACTGCTCAAAGAGATCGCGCCGCGCGTGTCGCGAGCGGCGGTCCTACGCGATCCTACCATCGCCGCCCTGATTGGCATGTTTGCCGCTGTGCAAGGCGTCGTAACAGACGTCAACGTCCCGCACGGATCGCGGGTCATCGCGCGAGCGTCCGCAAGGCCGATTGACGTGGAAAAATGGGCATCCGCCTTCAGCCTCTTGAGACGGAGCACACAATCTGTCGAATGAAGGATCTGGCGTCAGCAGTCGGTCTTATCCGGGGACAGCACGATGGATACATCTACTCCGTGTTCGATTCCGGGTGTCGGCCGCCCCTCAACGAGCTCATGACGTTGACGAACGAGGCGTGGGTGGCTACGCCGTGCGAACCGCGCAATCTTCAAATATGACAAAGAGTATCTCCAGTGGTTGATGCCGGAAGGTCATTTCTTCTGCACGTGGGCGAGGTCGGCAGACGGCGAGGCTGCCGGCTGCCTCGTACACGTCGAGCGGGATTTTTTCTGCCAGGGCCGGTGGTTCAAGGCGTATTACGGGACACTTCTTTCGGTGTCGCCGCGCCATCGAGGCCGGGGGATTGGCGAACGACTGATCCACTTTGCGTTGGACTGGGCGTTCGAGGCACGAGGAGCAGAGCTCGAAGTAGGAATGTTCGACCTCGGGCAAGCCGGGCGGCCAGTGCATGTGAAGTCCGTGCGTTCATATGGCCGCGGCTTCGACATCGTTGAGACAGGGCCGATCACGGTGTGGGTGACTACTGCGAACCTGGCAAAAGGTGTCCGGTACGAGCCTCTCCAGGGGATCACGCGCGTTGCGGCCTGGCCGGGAGTCAGTCGCCTGTTTGAGTTCCACGCTTCATCAAGCGATTTGGCCGTGACGCCGGTGCCGCCGATGCCGCCCGATCACAACCGATTGGCGAACGCCTGCACGATGGGCTTTGGCTGGACCGGCAGCGTGCCTGTCATGTACGCGGGAAATGGTCCATCCGGCGGCACATTCGGGTTTGCATTCGGCGCGAACGAGCGCTGCGCGATCGCCCATCACGTCGTCACGCTCATCAAGCGTGGCGAACCGGATGGAAAGGTGGGCGTGATTCAGTTCATCGATCGTGGCACTGCCACCGTTGCCAGCAACGTTCGGCCGATCCGCTACGTCACGGCGCGGCTCCTGACCGCAGGGTGTTTCGCCGTGCTCATACTGGATACCGGCGTGCTTCCGCGTCGGGCGCTTCTGCGTGCACGATACGTCCCCACACCCCGGAAGGTGTCTTTCGACATTAGCGGTCAGCGCGAGCGGCTCGAATCGTTGGGCTCTCTTTCGACCCCTTACTTCATCGATATGTACTGACGATATGGAAAGACCCGCGGCACTACCCGTCGGGCGTCTCCGCCGCGATCGATGACGTGAGGCCATTCATTCCCCGCTTCGCGTATCTCCATGAAGCAATTCACCGCGGCATCGTTTCCGCCGGCTCCGCCAGCCGCAGCCCAATCAGCCGTTCCAGCGTGGCGTGATCGCTGCGCAGCTCGCAGGCGCTCGCGCGATGGACGATGCTGCCCCGCTCCAGCACAATGGCGTCGCGCGCGAGTGACAGGGCAATCTCGGTGTGCTGCTCGACCAGAATGAACGCGGTGCCTTGATCCGCGGTCATGCGGGCAATAGCCGCGGTCAACTCGTCGACAATGATCGGGGCAAGCCCTTCGAGCGGCTCGTCGAGCAGCAGCAGCGCGGGATTGGTCATGAGCGCTCGTGCGATCGCCAGCATCTGCTGCTCGCCGCCGGAGAGGTGATTGCCGGCGCTTCCGCGCCGCTCCGCAAGACGCGGGAAAAGATCATATACCGCGCGCAAGTGCCAGCGGCCCGGCCGCGCCGCAACCGTAAGGTTTTCCTCAACCGTCAGAGACGCAAAGATCTCGCGCTCCTGTGCCACCCATCCGATGCCCTCGCGCGCGCGGCGATGGGGCGCAAGGCGCATGAGATCGCGTCCACGCCATTTGATGCTGCCACGGCTCACGGATGTATAGCCCATGATGGTGAGGAGAAGCGTCGTCTTGCCGACACCGTTCCTGCCCAGCACCGCGAGGCTTGCGCCATCGGCAAGCTCGAAGGAGATGCCGTCGAGCACCACGGCGTCGCCATAGCCTGCCCGCACGCCGGCAAGCGCAAGCAGCGGCTCAGGCATGGCGCCTGGCACCGAGATAGACCTCGCGCACGCGTTTGTCGGCGGCAATTTCTTGCGGCGTCCCCTGCAAGAGAATTCGCCCCCCCACCATCACGATAATGCGCCGCGCGAAGCGAAATACGACATTCATGTCGTGTTCGATGAACAGCACCGTGATCGTCTCCGAAAGCCTCGCGATGACCGAAAACAGCTCGGCGCTCTCGGCCTGGGGGACGCCGGCTGCGGGCTCATCGAGCAGGAGCACTTTCGGATTGGTGGCGAGCGCGAGCGCGATCTCCAGGAGGCGCTGCTGGCCATAGGCAAGCTCATGGGTCTGCCGATAGCAGTTTGACCCAAGTTGCAGCGACAGCAGGATTGCGTATGCCTCCTCGATTGCTTCACCGTACGACGGCAGCTTGCGCCACCACTGACCTGCGCAACCGAGGCGTTCACATACCGCGAGCGTCACCGCCTCAAGCGCGTTGAGGTGGGGAAAGAGCGTATTGATCTGAAACGTCCGCACCAGACCGCGCCGCACGCGCTGCGCGGGAGGAAGCGACGTGATCTCATCCGGCCCGAGAAAGATTTGCCCTCGGTCGGGCTTGAGCATCCCCGTCATCAGGTTGATGAGCGTCGTCTTTCCCGCGCCGTTCGGGCCGATCAGCGCGTAGCGCTCGCCGCGCGGAAGCTCAAAGGCGATGTCTTTGGCGACCACGAGGGAGCCGAAACTCTTGTCCAGTCCGCGCGTGGAAAGTGCCGGCGTGCTCACGCGGACCTCCAGCGCCGGGGGATGAGCCGCGCGAGCCCGCCGAGAATGCCGTTGGGCAGAAACATCACGACCGCAATCAGCAGCAAACCAATCCAGAAATACCAGTATTGCGGATTGATGCCGGAGAACTGATCGCGTGCGACCATATAGACGATGGCACCAACGATGCCGCCATAGAGCCGACCTGTCCCGCCCAGAATCAGAATGACCAGCACGTCGGCGGAGCGCTGGAAGCCCAGCGTGTCGAGCGAAACTGTCTCGGTGGTCTGCGCCAGCAATGCACCGGCGATGCCTGCCATGACGGCAGCGATGGTGTAGATCTTGCGAATATGGGCGGGACTGTGCGCCCCAATGGCGGGCATCCGGATTGCTCTTTCACGAATCCCTCGCAAGGCCAATCCGAACGGCGAATTGATCAGCCGCCGGGACAGCAGAAAAGCGAGCAACAGCACGCACACTGAATAGGCGTATGCGGCACGTCCGTAGAGATCAAACGGGAAGAGACCCAACAATTGCCACATGCGCACGCCCTGCAGCCCGTCCGCGCCGCCCGTGAGCCAGCTCGCGCTGTTGGCCACTTCGGCGAGCAGCAAGCCAAATCCGAGCGTGATCATGATGAGCGCAAGATGCCGGAATCGTGCGATGATAATGCTGGTGAGAAATCCCAGTAGCCCGGCGGCCACCCCGGCGATCGCAAGTCCCGTGATCGGCTCGCCCCAGCCCCATTTCGCAAGCAGGCCCGCGGTGTAGGAGCCGAATCCGAAATAGGCTGCGTGGCCAAGCGAGACGATGCCCGCATAACCTAGAATGAGATCAAGCGAGACCGCAAAGAGCGCCGTAATTGCGATCTGGCTTGCGAGCACCAGGTAGCTCGGTGTCAACCAGAACGGCAGCAGGCTTGCCAGCCAGAAAGCGATTTCAAGCGGCTGCCATCGGATGCCGGCTTCCAGATAGCGCTGCGGCTCGCTGGCCGCGCCGGAAGTCATCGTTCAACGTCTCCCGAACAGCCCCGCCGGACGCCACATCAGGAGCGTGATCATCACGAAATAGATGAGAAACGCGCCAAGCTCGGGAAAATAATACTTGCCCGCCATATCGCTGATGCCAAGGACGGTCGCAGCCGCAAATGAGCCGCCGATCGAGCCGAGCCCCCCGACGGCAACCACGATCAAGACATAAACGAGATAGGTGAAGGCGAAGGCGTGATCGAGTCCCACGATCTCGACCGCGAGCGCGCCGCCCAGTCCCGCCAGCCCGCTGCCGAGCGCGAAAGTGATAGCAAACACGCGACCCACATCGATGCCAAGGCCCCGCGCCATGCGCTGGTTGTCGACCGCTGCGCGCACCTGCGCGCCGAATCTCGTGTATTCAAGCGCCGCAACCAGCGCGACCGTGATCAGCAGCGAAACGCCGATCAGAAACAGCCGATAAACTCCGAAGCTCCGATGCGCGATTGCCACCGTGCCGCGCAAATACGACGGCAGCGCCACAGATTGCTGAACGGTCCCGAAGACATAGGCCGCCGCCGCCACGGAAACAAACACAATCCCGATCGTCAGCAGGCATTGCTCGAGGTCGCTTGCTCCATAGAGCCGTTTGTAAAGGACCCGCTCGAACGCAACGCTCACGAGTGCCGCGGTCAGGAATGCCAGCGGCAACGTGGCCAGAAACGGCCAGCGAAATTCATTCGTCAAGGTGACCGCAACATAGCCTCCCAGCATGGCGAAGCTGCAATGCGCCAGGTTGACGAAATTCATCATGCCCAAAGTGACGGAGAGCCCCACCGACAACAGAAACAGCAGCATCCCGTAGGCAAACCCATCGAACAGAACGCCGACGGCCGATGCAATCATACTGTTGGTGGCTTCAGCGCTTCCAAACTATCCGGCGTCAGGAGATGATCCATCAGTTCTTCATCGCGGCCTTGAATGGGTCTTTCACATTCTCGACCTTGTCGAACTCGACATTGCGCAACTCGCCGCCGACCTTCTCGACCCGCCGAATGTAGACCGTCTGAATGACGTCGCGCGTTTCCGGATCGATCGACATCGGGCCGCGGGGACTCTCCCAGCTCATGCCCTTGGCCGCCGAAACGAGAGCCTCGCCGTCGGCGTTGCCGCCGGTCTTCTTGAGCGCCTCGTAGATCACGTGCATGCCGTCATAGGCTCCGACCGAAAACATGTCGGGATTGCGTCCGAACGCTTCCTTATAACTGCGCACGAAAGCCGAGTTCAAAGCAGAGGAATGATTGAAGTCGTAGTGAAAGGCGGTGATGATCCCGATACCCGCCTCTCCCATGCTCCTGAGCGCATCTTCCGAGGTCAATTCGCCCTGACCAAGAATCTTGGTCCTGAGCGGGTCGATCGCGCGCTCGGCCAAAGCCTTGCCGATTGCCGCGGGTTGCGGGCCGCCCGGGGTCCAGATGTAAATCGCTTCCGCATTGCTGTCTCTCGCCCGCTGCACGAACGCCGAAAAATCCTGGTTCGCCACCGGGTATCGTGCCGAGCCGACGATTTCGCCCCCTGCTCCCTTGAAGCCCTTTTGAAAAGCGGCTTCGCCGTCATGCCCGGGCCCGAAGTCCGACACCATGGTGTAGGCTCTGCGTATGCCATTCCTGTAGGCCCAGGCGCCGAGCGTTTCATTGAGCTGCGGCACCGTGAACGAGGTGCGCACCATGTACGGCGACTTCGTCGTGATGATCGCGGTCGCCGCGTTCATGTTGACCATGAATTTTTTCGCTTGCGCGGATACGTCGCCCGCGGCGAGCGCATTGGGCGTGAGAGCAAAACCGGCGAGCATGTCCGCCTTGTCGCGCACGATCAGCTCCTGCGCCAGGCGCTTGGCAATATCGGGAGCGATACCGCCGGTGTCCTTGCGAAGAAGCTCGATCTTTCGCCCCGCCACACCGTCTCCATGCTGAGCCAGGTAGAGCTTGATGCCGTTGTCCATCTGGGCGGACGGATCGGCAAACTGGCCGGAATAGGCCAGGATCACCCCGACCTTTACGGGTTGCTGCGCGGCCGCGCAGGTGGCGGCCAATGCCGCGACAGCGATCGAGAGCAGGCCGGCGAAAGCTTTTCGCATGGCCCCAACCCCGCGCATCAGCCGCGCGTCGGGTCTTTGACGTTTTCGATCTTGTCGAATGGGACATTGACGAGCTCGTCCCCGACTTTCTCCACCCGCCGGATATAGATCGTCTGCACCACGTCGCGCGTATCCGGATCAATGGACATCGGACCGCGCGGGCTCTCCCATTTCAGTCCTTTGGCGGCGTTGATCAGGGCCTCGCCGTCGGTGTTGCCGCCGGTCTTCTTGAGCGTCTCGTAAATGGCATGCATGCCGTCATAGCCGCCGATCGAGAAAAAGTCCGGATTGCGGCCATGCATTTGATTGAAGAGCTTCACGAACTCCACATTGAGCGGCGCGGCGCTCTTGTAGTCGTAGTGCCACGCGGAGATGATGCCAAGCGCGCTGTCTCCCATGGCCTTGAGCGCCTGCTCCGAAGTCGTCTCCCCTGACCCGAGCACTTTGGTCTTCGCGAGATCGATACCCCGCTCCGCAAACGCTTTCCCCAGCGCAGCCGGTTGAGCGCCCCCCGGAATGAAAATATAGATGCATTCCGGATTGAGATCCTTGGCGCGTTGAACGAAGGCCGAGAAATCCGGATTGGCAACGGGAAAGCGAACCGATCCTATGATTTCACCGCCGGCTTTCTTGAAGGCGCCTTGAAATGCCGCCTCGGAATCGTGTCCGGGCCCGTAGTCGGTGACCATGGTATAGCATTGCTTTATTCCATGCTTGGCCGCCCATGTGCCGAACGTGTCCATCACCTGCGGCAATGTCACCGACGTGCGGATCATGTACGGCGACTTGGTGACGATGATGGAGGTCGCGGCATTCATCACCACCATGAATTTCTTTGCTTGCGCCGACACATCGGCCGCGGCGAGCGCATTGGGTGTGAGCAGGAATCCTCCGAGCATGTCGACGTTGTCGCGCACGACAAGCTCTTGCGCCAGGCGCTTCGCCACATCGGGAGCGGGACCGCCCACGTCGCGACGGATAAGCTCGATCTTCTTGCCCGCAACCGTGTCGCCGTGTTGTTGAATGTAAGTCTTGATGCCGTTGTCGAGTTGAATGCCGGCGTCGGCGAATTGGCCGGAAAGAACATTGATCAGGCCGATCTTCACCGACTGCTGGGCGTGCGCCGAAACACCGCCTAGAAACAGCGCAACGGCAAACGCGAGTGCAACAAGGAGCTGGGGCATCGTAATCCTCCCGCAGTGGTAGCAATCGTAGCCCGGATGAGCGAAGCGTCACGTGGGTAGGGACGAGCCCGGATGTCGCTTCGCTCATCCGTCCTACGAAGCTACGTTTTCAGATAGTACCCTAGCAAATCGGACGGGGTCGATTCTATCCCGGTGTCGCGAAGCCACAGGTCGCGGCCCTGGCCTCACATTTCTGCCGCATCCTGCGGGTCTATTGGCAAGCTATTGATCGCTGCTGTCCGCATGCGCTGTTCTTCCGTTGCGACCATAATTGTCACGGTTGGCGCCCTGCTCGCGTCCGCGTGGTGCCACCAGCCGGCACGCGCCGAAGCCAGAGCGGGTGGAATTGCGCGCGTCGAATGGGAAGTGAAGAACCGTTTTCGGCTGTTTCGTAACGAGGCCGATTTTCAGCGTCACGTTGCTGCTGCCCGCGGCGAGGGCGTGCTTGCCTCGGAACGCCGCCTCGCGCGCGAAACCGATGGCCGCGGATGGGCGCGCGACGTGGTGGAGAGGCTGTGCGTCGACCGCGCGGGCAGCCTCCTCGAATACTGTGATCGCGACGGCGAACGCGAAGTCTATTTGGCGCCGCGCGATCATCGCATCGGCGTGGCGCTCGCCGGAACCATTCCGGCCAACGAGGGATGCGTCTGGAGCTTCGATGACGGAGAAGGCTCCCCGCACACGGCCAACGCCGGCTGCAACGAAGAGATCAAGGCCAGGGTACGCTTCGGCCGAACCACCGTTGCGAGCGTCGACATGATCCTGCCCGACGGGACGGCGCAACGTCTGGTCAGCGAAATCAAGGTGCGTGACGTGCTCATCGCCGGAATGGGCGACTCCATCGCGGCCGGCGAAGGCAATCCGGATCGTGCCATTCGTCTCTCAGATGAGGGCTTTTGCTTCAAACGTTTTGGCGGAAGCGAGTATTTTCGGCCGGGGCGCGAAGGCTTCAGGGGGAACAAGTCCTGCGCGCCCACGCCGATCGAGAGCGGGGCCGAGGACTGGGCGCGCCAGAGCGCGCGCTGGTTGAGCGGACCGTGTCACCGTTCTCTTTACAGTTATCAGACCCGCGCCGCGCTCGAGCTCGCGGTCGAGAACCCGCATCTCGCGGTGACGTTCATCCCGCTCGCGTGCTCGGGCGCAACAGTCGACATCGGCTTTCTGGGCGGCCTGCGCATACTCGAGTGTCCAAGTCCCGGCACCGGGGCTCCTTGCGCGCGCAGCGTTCGCCCACAAGTCGCCGATTTGGCGGAGGTGATGGCGACCGCGCGCCGCCACAACCCGTACCGCGCGCTTGACCTCATTCTTCTGACCTTAGGCGCCAACGATGTTCTCTTCTCCGGGCTGATGGCCAATGTCATTGTCGAGCCCAGCACCGAGCGAAGCCTGCTCGCCCGTGCCGGCAAAATCATTTCGGTCGAGGAGACGCAGCGCATCCTGGATGAAGAGTTGCCCGGCAACTTTGCCAAAGTGCGTGCGGCTCTGAAACCTTTTGTGGCGGGCGACCTTTCGCGTGTTGTGTACGTGAGCTATGCCAATCCGGCCCTCGCCGGCCCGAATACGACTTGCCCCGGCGGGCGCGATGGTTTCGACGTACATCCTGCTTTTGGCGCGGACGGCGAGCGGCTGCGCCGCGCTTCTGAATTTGTCTCGCAGCGCTTCCTGCCACGCATGAAAGTACTGGCGCGCTGCGAGGATCGCCGCAACTGCCGCGATCCCGCAACCGAAGCCATGACTTTCGTCGACGCACACCAGGCGGCGTTTGCGTCGCACGGCATTTGCGCTCGCTCCAATGAGGATCCCGCCTTTGATCGGGACTGCTTTCACGGACATGACGAAGCGTTTCGCAGCGGACTGACGCGAGCGGCGGTTGATCCGATGTCATGCGGATATCCCGCCAGCGAGTTTCGTCCCTACGCCTCCCGGGCACGCTGGATTCGAACCGCAAATGATAGTTATCTTACGGCGATGACCTACCCCGAAGGTCTTCCGTTCATCTTGCAGCCGAGCGATCTGCACGATGCCATTTGGGGCATATTGGCCGCGGTCTACGGGGGAGCTGTCCATCCAACCGCCGAGGGTCATGCCGCAATGGCGGATGCGGCTCTGCCTGCGATGCATGAAGCGCTGGGCCTTGCCGGCCGCTCCGGTGCTGTTCGCACCGAACCGTTGCCCGCGCCGCAGCTGCTCGCGCCGCAACCTCCCGCGGCCACGCGCTAATCGAGCGGCAGACCGCTCTTCGCAGTCACGCCACTCCGAGCTTCTTCTGTAGGCTCGTGGACGAGGTCGTGTACTGAAAGATCAGTCGTTTGTCGGGAAAGACGTAGCGGTGCGCCTTCTGCGCCATCAGCGCACCTTCGTGAAAACCGGACAGAATGAGCTTGAGCTTGCCCGGATACCAGTTGATGTCGCCGATCGCGAAAATGCCGGGCACGCTTGATTCGAAGTTTGCCGTATTCACCACAATATATTCGCCGTCCTTCATCTCCATGCCCCAGTTCGCCACGGCGCCGAGCTTCATGGTGAGGCCGAAAAAAGGCAGCAGCGCATCGCAGGCAATTTCAAATGTTGAGCCGTCGTTGCGCTTGACAATGGCTTTCGCGACTTGACCGGCTTCACCTTGCAGGGCCGAGACTTGCCCGAGCACGAAATCGATTTTCCCCTCTCCAACCAGAGTCATCATCTTGTTGACACTGTCAGGCGCGGCTCGAAAGTCGCTGCGCCGGTGCAGGAGCGTGAGATGGCTCGCGACCGGCGCCAGGTTGAGCGTCCAGTCGAGCGCCGAATCGCCGCCGCCGACAATAAGCAGGCGCTTGTCCCGAAAAGCTTCCATCTGGCGCACGGAATAGAACACGGACGTGCTCTCGTAGGCCTCGATGCCGGGGATGGGCGGACGCTTGGGCTGGAATGACCCTCCGCCGGCCGCCACCACAATGACTTTGATCTCGAAAATCCTGCCGCGATCCGTGGTGACACGGAAGAGCGGATCGCCGATCTTCTCGATCGTCTCGACCATCTCCTGCAGGTGAAAGCTCGCGCCGAACGGTTTTATCTGCGCCATCAATGCATCGCAGATGCCCTGCCCGGTGATGTAGGGAATGCCGGGAATGTCGTAGATCGGCTTTTCCGGGTAAAGCTCGGCGCACTGGCCGCCGATCTTGTCCAGTATGTCGACGACGTGCGCCTTCATATCGAGCAGCCCAAGCTCGAAGATCGCGAACAGACCGCACGGCCCGGCCCCGATAATGAGCACGTCGGTTTTAAAGGTTTCGCTCATGCTTAAGTCGTGCGAGACGCCGTTTCGTTTTAAGCTTGGCGCTCGGGTGTGCGCACAACGAGCCCATCGAACTCAGCGGCGACCTTGATCTGGCAGGAGAGCCGCGAATTGGGCCGCACGTCATAGCCAAAATCGAGCATGTCCTGTTCCATGGGCGATGGCTCGCCCACCGCCTCCCGCCAGGCTTCCTCGATATAGACATGGCAGGTGGCACAGGCGCACGCGCCACCGCATTCCGCCTCGATCCCTGGAATTGCGTTCTTGATTGCGGTCTCCATCACGGTCGATCCGAGCTCTCCCTCGATCGTGCGCGCGGTCCCTTGATGATCGATATAGGTGATCTTCGGCATGGCAGGCGACAATAGCGGGGATTGGGTCGCGCTCTCACAACCCAATCGGGCCGTGCAACATGTTTGGGTCTTGGAATCTCTCAACCGATCGAGGCTCGTATAGCGGCTCGCCGGGCGGCGCGCCAGACAGAACACCTGCTCCGGCGCATTAACGCTCAGGTTGTCCCGAGCAACTCTTTGATCGCAGCCTGTGCCCGGGCGACGACGCGTCCCAGCGCGTGAACCGCGCTCGCAGTTTCGGCGCGCAACGAGCCCTGAGCAGCCAGTTCAACCTCCTGCGCCGCTCCCGCCACTTCCCAAGCGCCTATGCCGCGCGCAGAACCCGCGAGCGTATGGGCAAGCGCCGCGGCTGCCTTGGGCGACGCTCCTTTCATGCGTGCCAAGAGCATGCCGGCCTGCCGGTCGAACAAGGCGAGCACCTCGGCCTCCAGATGTTTTTCACCCATGGTCATGCGCGCAAGGTGCGTGAGATCGATAATCGACTCGCCGTCCCGGCTTGCTTCGCCGGCACCGTGACCGCAAGCTGAAGATCCCAGCTGTTGTTCCAGGAGATCGTTGGCTGGCGAGCGGGCGGTCGGCTTTGCAGTGCCCTGGACCATGGAGGAAAAACCTGGCTTGTGGCGGTCGTCGAGGCACGTTCGGCCATAACCACCAACGCCGGGTAAACACCGGCGGTAGGGCCAGGGAACCTCGTGGACGCCGGCGCGCAGTGGCCCGAGCCGGATAAGGCGGCCTTTTCCACCCCGTTGGCCGCATGGCGGCCGCAATATGACGCGAGAAATTCTCACTAGCGCACGGAAAGGACATTGCCGTTCCGCCCGGGCGGTGCTCTAACCTAATTTGGGGGCATCGTTAACGATGATTAAAGAGACCTTAACAAGCCGTTTTCTTCGGTTTGACAAGCCGATAGGATAGACGAGCGGCAGTTAAAGGTCCGTGCGGCGCGTTACTGCCGGCTGCCCGAGGGGGACCCGACGGCGACTTTTGGCCAACGCGCTCGTGGCGCGCACAGGACCATTCCCTGGCGCGGCCTTGGTTCAGCGTAGTACGAGGCGACGACCCAGATGGCGAATACCCCCAAGAAGATCAAGGACCCGACCGAAGCAGCGCTCTCCGCTATCCAGGACGCGCTTTCCATACGGGATCCCGAGCCGGCGCCGGAAGCTCCATCGCCGCTCCCAGTCGAAGACATCCCCGACGAGGAGGGCATGGCCGTGCCGCCGTGGCGAAAAGCGCGTCCAGGTGCCCCGGACGCCGACGAGGACTCCGAAGCGCCATGGCGCGCGGCAGGACCTGCCGCACCCGCTGAGGCATCCGCCGCAGAGATTTCGGGGCTAGCGCGCCGGCCGGCGAATGATGACCGCGAATCCATCGGCCAGATTCTGCGCAGCCTTCAGCGCCGTCCCGCAAGGATCTCCTACCTGATCGCAACCGTGTTTGCGGTCGTGTGGGTCTTCGCCGGACTCCTGCTCGGCTGGATGTACCTGCCGGAATTGCAGGCGGCGCTTTCCCCGACGGGACTCTCCGCCCCGGTGCTTGCCGTGCTCGGCGCGATATTTCTCGCCCCGATCATCTTCTTTTACGTGCTCGCGCACATGGCGTGGCGCTCGCAGGAGCTTCGGCTCATCACCCAGTCCATGGCCGAGGTCGCAATGCGCTTAGCCGAGCCCGAGACGATCGCGCGCGAATCGATTGTCACGGTGGGTCAGGCGATCCGGCGCGAAGTTGCCGCAATGGGCGACGGGGTTGAGCGCGCCTTGGCGCGCGCCGCCGAGCTCGAGACGTTGGTCTCGAATGAAGTCTCCGCGCTCGAACATGCCTATAACGACAACGAGGTCCGCATTCGTAGCCTGCTCCAGGATCTGGGCAGCCAGCGCGACACCCTCGTCAGCCAGGCCGGCCAGGTCAGGGACGCCATCAACAGCGTCCATCTCGATCTGAGCCACGACATTTCCCAGATCAGCGAGCTCGTGGCCGAGCAGGTCAATGACGCCTCGCGCAGGATCACGCACGCGCTGGCGGAAAAGAGCGAGCACATCACGCGCGCGCTTGAGCAGGCCGGGGAGAATATGATCCACACGCTCGGCGAGCGCGGCGGAGATCTGCTCGAGCGGCTTGAAGCGACCAGCCAGGACACATCGCAGGCCATCGCGGGGGCAAGCGACCGGCTAACCTCGACCTTGAATTTCAAGACTGACCATATCGGGGATGAGTTCACCGAGATTACCGCCAATCTTCAACACATGATGTCGATGCGGCTTGACCGCGTCACTGAACAGTTTGCGCAGAAATCCGCAGCGATCCTGGAAATGATGGGCAATCGTTCCCAGGAGATGACCGATCTTGTGATCGATACGGGAAATCAGCTGGCCGAGACCATCTCGGGGCGAATCGAGGAAGTGAACACGACGCTGAAGAACACGGGTGATTCCCTTGTGCTCGATCTGAGCCTGCGCGGCGGCGACGTCGTATCCAAGCTGGAGCAGACGGGCGTGCGTATCACCGACGCTATTGTGCAGCGGAGCGAGCACGTGACCGAGCAGTTCCAGGACAGCGTGGAATCGCTTGGAGGCGTGATCGGCAACCGCGGCGACGCGGTGCGTGAGATGCTCTCGGCACGCCTGCAATCGTTCGAGGACATGTTCAACCACGGCGGCGCCGAGCTTGCCGAACGGATCGCGCGGGATTCGACGACGCTTGGCAACCTGATTACACGCCATCTGGCCGAATTCGACCGCACGGTGAAGACTTACGGCGGGGAAATGGTCGAGCGGCTTGGCGAGCGCACGCAGGATATTTCAAGTGCGATGCGCGATTACCTCGACAATTTCGATACCCGCGTGACCACCAAGTCCGCCGAGGTCACGGCCAGCCTCGATCAGCAGTTCACGCGCCTGCGTGACGCGCTCGATGGCCGTGTTCAGACGCTCAATGACGCGCTCGGCTCGCGCGTCATGGATATTGCCAAGAC
>CATPCO010000314.1 GCA_955652925.1 uncultured Xanthobacteraceae bacterium
ATGTGCTTCCCGTCCGGGGTTTGCGGACGCTTGTCATATGCGATTGCCCTGCCCGCAAACGGGGGAGGGGGTAGAATCGTCGTGCGGCACGTCACTCCGGCAACGCGCGGTTGAGCAACAGCCGCATCTCTTGTGCATTCAAGCGCGTCGTCCCGAACAGCGCCTCATGGCAATCCTGGAGCCGTGTCCGCGCGAACAATTCTGCGACAACCGGCGCGCTCGCGCGCAAGGCGGCCAACGCCGCAAGCCGGGCAAGCCGCCCGACCGCGGCGCGCGCCATCGGCTCAGGCTGCGCACCTGAGAGCGCCGCACGAATGAAGGCCGCGGATTCCAACACGCCCGCAAGATCGCCGGCATCGCGAGCAAGCCCGTCCAGCACGGCGGCCGACGCCTCGGGCTCGTGCGCCAGCGCGCGCAGCACGTCAAGACACATGACGTTGCCGGAGCCTTCCCAGATCGCATTGACCGGCGCCTCGCGGTAGAGCCGCGGCAGCATGCTCTCCTCGACATAGCCGTTGCCGCCAAGACACTCCATGGCCTCGTAGACTAGCGCGGGCGCGCTCTTGCAGACCCAATATTTGACCGCAGGCGTGAGCAGCCGTGCCCGCACCGCCTGAATCTCATCCCGCGCCGCCTCGTCGAAAGCCCGGGCAAGCCGCATGACGAGCGACGTCGCCGCTTCGATCTCGATCGCCAGGTCCGCGAGCACCGCCGCCATCATCGGCTGATCGGCGAGACGCTTGCCGAAGACGTTGCGATGGCGCGCATGGTGGATCGCATGGGCGAGCGCCATGCGCATGATGCCCGCCGATGCAATCGCACAGTCGAGCCGCGTGAGCTGCACCATATTGATGATGGTGCGTACCCCCCTGCCGTCTTCGCCGACGCGCCAGGCGAAGGCGCGATCGAACTCGACCTCCGACGACGCATTCGAGCGGTTTCCCAGCTTATCCTTGAGGCGCTGAAACCGCAGGGCGTTGACTGTTCCGTCCGGACGAAACCGCGGCATGAGAAAGCAGGTAAGCCCGCGCTCCGCCTGCGCCAGCACCAGGAAGGCGTCGCACATGGGCGCCGACATGAACCATTTTTGCCCGCTGATCGCATAGCCCTCATCACCCGCGCGCTCGGCGCGCGTGGTGTTGGTCCGCACGTCCGTGCCGCCCTGCCTTTCCGTCATTCCCATGCCGAGCGTGATGGCCGTCTTCTCGTTCCAGGACAGGAAGCGCGGGTCGTATTCGCGCGCGACAATCTTCGGCGCGAGCGTGCCCGCGAGCGCGGGCGCGGCCGCGAGCGCGGCGACGGCGGCGCGGGTCATCGTGATGGGACAGAGATGTCCGGTCTCGATCTGCGCGGCCATATAGAAGCGCGCGGCGCGGATGACCTGGGCCGGAGCGGCGGCCGGCCGCAGATCCTCGTCCCAGGTGGAGGCGTGCAATCCCGCGGCCATGCTTTCGGCCATGAAGCGATGGTAGGCCGGATGAAACTCGACCGCGTCGAGGCGAAACCCTTTGCTGTCGAAGGTTTTGAGCTTGGGCGTATTCTCATTGGCCTGGCGCCCCAAATCGAACATCGCGGCCGTGCCCCAGCGCCTTCCGAATGCGGAAAGATCGGCGGTATCGGCACCGCCGGCAGAGGCCGCAATCGCGTCCTGCAACGGCTGATCGCTGCCGAAGAGATCGACATCGACGTACGGCGGCGATTGGTTCGCCGCTTCGTAGGTTGCGAGGTCGCGCACGCTATCCATGAGCAGATCTGGGGGCTTAGGGCCAATTTCGATGACGTTTGAGTACGACGCGACGTCGCAGCGTGCGTACCTCGCCCCGGAGGGGAGAGGTGAAGCACCGTAGCATCCGCTCCAAAGGTTGTGGACCCGCTCCGCGCGGGCTTGCTGGGCGGCATGCGGGGGCCTATAGAGCCCGCATTCGATCGTTTCCTAGCCACATAAAGTGCCGAACCCGGGTAAACCCGAGTTCGGGTACGAGCCGGCCGAAGATGAGCAAAAAAACCGGCATCTCGACGCGACATCTCAATTCAATCAACAATCTTTCCAACCGCGAAATCGAAACCATCTTTGAAATTGCTCAATCCTATCTCGATAAGCTGCCCGACAAGCTGCGTTCGTACCGGATAGGCCGCAGTACCGACATCGCATCAGACTTCATTCTGGCAAGTCTGTTCTACGAGCCGAGCACGCGCACGCGGCTCTCATTCGAGAGCGCGATGCTTCGACTCGGCGGCGACGTCATCACCAGCGCCGATCCCGCCACCAGCTCGGCTGCAAAAGGGGAGAGCCTCGCCGACGCGGTGCGGGTGATTGCGAACTACGCGGACCTCATGGTCATCCGCCACCCCCGCGACGGCGCCGCGCGGCTTGCCGCGGAGTATTCGCCAATTCCGGTCATCAACGGCGGTGACGGAAGTCACGAGCATCCGACGCAGACGCTGTGCGATCTCTTCACGCTGAAGAAAAAGAACAAGGAGCTCCGGAATCTGAAGATTGCGATTTCCGGCGATCTCAGGGGAAGCCGGACGATTCACTCATTTGTTTATGCGCTTGCCCGTTTCGGAGCGCGCATCGTGCCTATGCCAGCGCCCGGCATGGAGCTCCCTCATCACGTTTACCGGCGATTGCGGGAAGAGTTCAGTTGCAAGTTCGATTCCGCCGACGGCTCGATTGGCGCCCTGTATCACACCCCTGTTGAGCCTCATCAGCCTGCGCTTTTTTCCGGGCCGGACTTTGAGCTGAGTTTTGAGAGTTCGAGCTCAGCCATGGAGAAGGCGCGCAAGCAAAAGATTTCAGCGGTCTATGTCACCCGGTTCCAGAAAGAACGCTGGTTGCAGAAGCAACAGGAATACCCCCGGATCGACGCAAAGTTCTTGAAGGATCCCAAATACTCCCGCGCAAGCGTGCTGCACCCGCTTCCGCGCGTCGGCGAGCTCGATGCCTCCGTGGACAGCGACAGCCGCGCAGCCTATTTCGAGCAGGCGGCCTATGGCGTCCCCGTCCGCATGGCGTTGATTTCCCTGCTGTTGGGTCTGCATGAAGGAGAAACGCTCGCCTCATTCGAAGGAGGTTTCGAGAAATCCTCCCTTGTTCTTTATGACCAGCCCCTGACCACCGGCCTTCGATGCGCAAATCCCAATTGCATTGTGCATGAGGAAAAGGAGGCGCCTTACGTGCGTAACAAGTTCCATCTCCTCACGCATGACAAGGCCGCAGCCGGCAGGCTGCGCTGCTTTTACTGCGAGAGCGAGATGGATGCGTTCGTCATCGCCAATCGCAAAAACAAGTGGTACACGACGGATACGTTCGCATTGGCAGGCATCACAAACCAGAACGTCAGGGATTTTCTGTTTTTTGCCGATGAGAGCGACGCCATCGGCAGCGGCTTTCATACCAGGAAAAACTTTGCTGCTAAACATTCGCGCATGGCGGCGGGGCAGTCGTAAGCTCGTAGGGTGGGCAAAGGCGCGCGCAAGATGATTTCGCTCTAGCTTGCCCGCTATGTTGTTTTACGCCGCCGCGCTGATCTTCGGGTATCTCTGTGGCTCGATTCCGTTCGGCCTCATCCTCACCCGCCTTGCCGGCACGCAGGACATCCGCTCCGTCGGTTCCGGCAATATCGGCGCGACTAACGTGCTGCGCACCGGCCGCAAAGGCCTTGCAGCGGCGACCCTTCTTGGCGACGCGATCAAAGGCACCGCGGCCGTGCTCATTATTCGGCATTTTTGGGGGCTTGAGCTCGCAATGATTGCGGGGCTCGGCGCCTTTCTCGGTCACCTTTTCCCGCTGTGGCTTGGCTTCAAGGGCGGCAAGGGTGTTGCCACCTACATCGGCGTTCTTCTTGGATTGGCGTGGCCGATCGCACTCGCGTTCTGCCTCATCTGGCTCTCGGCAGCAGCGTTGACCCGCTACTCCTCGCTCGCCGCTCTTATTGCGAGCGCGGCCGCGCCCGTGCTGCTGTGGATCACCGGGGCGCACGCTCAGGCGCTGCTGTTTGCGTCGCTCACCGCGCTGCTGTGGATCATGCATCGCGGCAATATTGTCCGGCTGTGGCAGGGAACGGAATCCAGAATCGGCCAAACGGCTTGATCAAGGAAGAAATCATATCCGAGGCGACCAAGCTTGATTGGCTTCGCCTCATTCGCAGCGACCATGTGGGACCGCGCACGTTCCGGGACCTGATCAGTCGCTACGGCAGCGCGCAAGCGGCCCTCTCGGCGTTGCCCGATCTCGCCCGCCATGGAGGCGCTGCCGGGCCTGCTCGCATCTGCTCGCGCAAGGATGCCGAACGCGAGCTTGCCGGCATGAAAGCCCTGGGCGTGAGCATCATTGCACTCGGCGAGCCCAGCTACCCGCACCGGCTGGCGATGATCGACGACGCGCCGCCGCTTCTCTCTGTGCGCGGCAACCTCGCTGCGCTCGCGCTGCCGATGATCGCCATCGTCGGCGCGCGCAATGCTTCGGCGGCCGGGGTGCGTTTTGCCGAGCGGCTCGCGCGCGACCTCGGCGAGGCGGGCTTCGCCATCGTCTCCGGCCTCGCGCGCGGCATCGATGCCGGGGCACACCGGGCAAGCCTTGCTTCCGGCACGCTGGCCGTACTCGCGGGCGGTCACGATCAGATTTACCC
>CATPCO010000315.1 GCA_955652925.1 uncultured Xanthobacteraceae bacterium
GGAATAAACCGGCAAATGTGATTGCAGCGATCGGAATTGCGCGCATGCATGCCTCCTCGGCTAGTGTCTGCCACCCGATTGATTAAGTTATAGCACAGTCCCGCCGGAATGCCGACGGTTCTTCCATGCCCAGAAATCACATCGCGGAGACTGGACTGCATGGCTGCCCCAGCCAGCGAGTCCGGTCTCCGCCGGCCCACATGCGCTGCGCGGTGGATTACGTCACTGCGTTGGATGATCGCACGGCTTATCATTGAGTCCGGCTGCATCTGCCGAGCGCCTCGGCGATGCTGGCAGCCGCCAGGTCAGCCCACAGACTTGAGACCGAGGTCTTCTTTCACGCCGCTCAGAAACTCCGTCATGGCGACCTGGAAGAGGAACGGCGCCCCCTGCATCATGATGAAGCCCATGCCAACGTCGTGCAGCCGTTTCACCCGCTGGCGCATCTCGGCCATGGTATAAGCGTAGCTAGTGTTGGCGCCGACCACGATGCCGCGCTCCCTGCCTTTCTTCACGGCGCGTTCGACAAACTGCCAGAGCTGCGGGCTGTCCCAATCCGGCTTCTTGGAATTGGCCAGCACCTTGCTGAGATCGGTCATCCCGAAGAAGAACATCTTCAGACCGGGGAGCTCCATGGTCTCGTCGAGCTTTTCGACCGAGCCGAGGCTCTCGGCGTGCGGAATGATGTAGGCGCCTTCGTGCATGGCATCGATCCTGCGGTCCCACTCGGCGCGGCTGCGAAATGGATGCACCCACAGCGCCCGGCGATGCCAATCCTTGGCGACTTCCAGAGCTTCCTCAATCTCCTTGATCCCGGAATGCGAGACTAGGATGAATTGGGCGCCAATGCCCTGCAGTCGCGAAAGATCGACCGCGATGCGATGATCGTATCCCATCCACGGGTCGCTGTGGGCGCGCACCACGGGCGTGATCCCGGCAGCCTCGCATGTTCGGATCATGTTCTGGACATCGCGGAAGTCCATTCCGGTAAACATCATGTCGATCATGATCCAGTCGAGCCCGAGAAAAGCGCACAGCTCGACCGTTTCGGGGTCGTTTGCCCATACGCCAAGCGCTGTACGCCCAGATTTCATGCATTCCAGCATCGGGTTTCTTGCTGCCATCGTCCGCACTCTCCGTTGCTTCACAGCGCCTTCTGGCGAAATACCACTTTGAGCGTCACCGCAAGCGCCAAACCGATCGCCGTCTGCAGCAGCGAAAGCGCGGCCAAACGCGAGAAGTCGCCCACATTCCAGACCTCGAATGCGAGAATAGAGAACATCCGACTGGATTCGGAGTAGAGCAGAATTACCATGGACAGCTCGGTCATGAAGAAGCTGAACAGGAGGATCCAGCTCGCGAGCACGCTCGGCAAAATAAGCGGGAACGTGATGCGCGCAAAGGTTCGGACCGGCCCATAACCGAATACGCGCGCGCTTTCCTCAAGCTCGGGGTGGATCTGGACAAGACTCGCGGACACGGAGCGCACCGCATAGGCGGTGAAGCGCCCAATGAACGCGAGCAGAATGATTGAGGGCGTGCCGTAAACGGCAAAGGGCACGTCGATCCATACCAGCATCACGCCGACGCCAAAGGCTATTCCCGGCACCGAGATTGGCAGCAGCACGAGGTATTCCAAGAGCTGCCGTCCGGGCAGGCGCGTGCGCGACACGACCCAGGATATCGCGAGCCCCAGCGCTGCCGCGAGTGTAGCTGCCGCAGTCGAGATCAGAACGCTGGTCGTCATGGTGGACCAGACATCGTCGGAATCCAGGGAGGCGCGCAGGTTCGCAATGCTGTACTGTCCCGCCCAAGTGTAAGGCGAGAGGGCCGCCACGACCAGCACCACAAGCGGCGCCGCGATGGCGAGAATGACGTAGAGGCATCCCGCGGCGAAGGTGAGTGCACCCCATGGGCCAAGCTCAATCACACGGGGGCGAAAGCCCTTGCCCGTCACCGTGACGTAACTCCTGCCAGCAAGGAACGATCTTTGCGCCGCGGTCGCAAGGATCGAGAGCACGATCAGATAGAGCGAAAGCACCGCCATGATGCCGTAGTCCGGCGGAGTGGCCTGCGAAGCGATCCAGATGCGCGAAGTCAGCAAAAGGATCTGGCGCGACCAGCCCAGCACAATGGGCGTACCGAACAGGCCGACCGCGATGGTGAACGCAAGCATGGCGCCGGACAGGATCGCTGGCGCGAGCAGCGGTGCGGTCACTCGCAACGCGGTCTGAAGCTTGGTGAGGCCGCAGACCTGCGCCGCCTCTTCGAGGCTCGGATCGATGCTGCGCAGCGCCGCCGCAACGATCATCATGACATAGGGCGCAAGATAGATGCCCATGACCCAGGCCATGCCGGCGTGGGTGTAGAGATCCAATTCGATGGGGATGCCCAGCGCGGAAAGAATGCGGTTGATGGCGCCCACCCGCGGCGCGAGCAGCAGCGCCCAGGCGACCGCGCCGACGAACGGCGGAATGAAGATCGGCAGCTGTGCAATCTGCTCCAGTACAGTGCGCCCGAAGGTGGTGGTGCGCACAAAGATCCACGCAAGCGCGGTGCCAAGCACGCAAGCGAGCAGGGCGGAGCAGAGCGCGACTGCAACGGTGCTGGCCAGCGCCGACCAATAGATCCAACCCGTGAGCACAGCGACTAGACTGCGGGCCTCGAGTGTCCGGGCTGCGTTCGGATCGAATACGGCGCGCGTCAGGATCATTACAAGGGGCGCGAGCACAAGAATGCCAATCAGCGCACCAAGCGAGGTCAAACCGAGGGCCTGTGGAAGCGCCCGCGGCCAGGCGGTATCAGCGACGTGGCTCATTGCCCGACGCTCACACGACCCATCTAATGTCGCAAGCATCGAGGGTGAGTCCTACCCGATCGCCGACCCGCCGCTCCTCCCGGCTGATCTCAATGACGACAATACGGCCGACCGGTGTGTCGGCAGTGAACTCGATTCGATCGCCGGCATAACGTGTCTCGACAATCTGGCCTTGCAGCACATCAGTCAGATCAGGAGCCGTCGCGCGCCATTTCTCCGGCCGTACGCAGAGCAGCGCCCCCTCTTCCGGCGGGCTCGGCGCAGACACAGTGAGAGTGCCCAGCCGAATGGTATTCGCGCCGGCTGCCGTGATCCGCTCGAATTTGCTGATGATGTTGGCCCGCCCCAAGAACTCGGCGGCGTAGCGGGTCTTCGGGCTCTCGTAGATTTCCTTTGGAGGTCCTTTCTGCAGCACCTTTCCCTCGTGCAGCAGATAGATGGTGTCCGCAATGAACATTGCTTCCTCCTGGTCGTGGGTGACGAACAGGACCGTGTGTGCGAGCCGGCGCTGCAGGCCGCGGATCTCCGCGCGCATTGCGATGCGTAGATTGGCATCGAGGTTGCTCAAAGGCTCGTCCATCAGGATGACGGGTGAGCTCGATACAATGCAGCGGGCGAGCGCGACGCGCTGCTGTTGCCCGCCTGAGAGTTGGGTAGCGCTGCGACGCGCCATCCCGGAAAGCCCGACTAGCGCAAGCGCCTCATTCACTTTTTGCTCGATCGTGCGTCGGTCGATGCCGGCAGCCCGAAGCGGCAGGCTCACATTCTGAAACACTGTCATGTGCGGCCAGATGGCGTAGGACTGGAACACCATGGCGACGTTGCGCCGCTCGACGGGCACGAACAAGGGCGGCCGATGGCTGAAGACGGTGCGGCCATTGATGGCAATGCGGCCTGTTGTTGGCCGCTCGAGCCCGGCGATGCAGCGCAGCATGGTGGTCTTGCCGCAACCGCTCGCGCCGAGCAGAACTGAAATTGACCCGTCTTCGAATGTCTCGGTGACGGCGGAGAGCACCGGCACCGGGCCGAAGCTCTTGGCGAGGTTTTCGACCTGGATGGTCATTTGTCCGCGCTCGTCATCCGCCCGGCGCAAAGCGCCAAACCTCGAAGGCGTCATCCTGAGGCACGAGCGAGCATAGCGAGGAAGCCTAGAAGGATGGGCGGCCGCGCTATTTCACTCCCGTGACTTCTTGCCAAAACTGCAGCAGGTTCTGCTGATCCCCAAGCGCGCGATCGATGTCAAAGGGCATCAGCTTGAGCTCGCCGAATGCTGGCATGCCCGCTGGCGGTTTCACGTCAGAGCGCAAGCTGTACTCGTTGTTCTTCTGAATGATCTGTTGGGCGTCGCTCAGCATGAAATCGACGAACAGTTTCGCCGCGTTCAGGTGGGGCGCCGCTTGGGTTGCGCCAACGCCGAAGTTCAGCGCCGGCGTGCCCGAGGCCGGAACGTGGAAATCGATTGGGGCTCCCTTGGACGCTACGCTGCCGAAATGATTGTTCATGATGTAGAACATGATGGGTTGTTCGCCGGAAAGGAGCTTCGACATTCCCGCCGGCGTGGTCGGTGTCAGCGCCGCGTGAACTGAAACCAGGCCCTTGTAGATCGCGCCCGTCTTCTCGACGCCGAAATTCTGGTAGAGCGCTGCGAGCAGCGAGAACGCGGCGGATGAGGTGCGCGGATCGTAATAGCTGACGCGATCCTGCCAGGCGGCAGGCGGTTCGACATAGTCCAGCCAGTCCTTGGGCATTGGCATGCCCTTTGTGAATTCCCGATTAGAGGCCATGCCGTAGATCAGCGTTTTGACGATCAAGTAGTCCTTTCCGGATGGCGCCGCGGCCGCGGCGAAATTCACGAGCTCCGGGCTGCTGTAGGGTTCAATTAGATGTTCGGAGCTCATCCGGCTCATGACGTCCTCGGTCGCAAAGAAAACGTCGGCCGCCTGCCGCTTCGCCTGCCGTTCGGATGCGTGGCGGTTATAGATCTGCCAGCAGCCGGCTACGTAAGTGTGGACTTGAACCTTGGGGTAAAGCTTCTTGAAACGTTCGACATAAAGCGGGGTCTGTGGCGGGTCGCACGCGTAGATTGTGATGCTGCCCTCCTTGTTGGCCGCCTCCGCTAATGCCGCATCGCTCGCCAGCGCCGAAGGGGCGATGCCGACGATCAGCGCCGCAGCTGCCAGAAACTCTCCTGGTCTGTGCACGGTTTTGCTCCAAAATCTTGGCTTGGGCGGCATGGGCGTCGCTGTTGTTACGCGAAACACGGACCCCCACCCCCAAGCC
>CATPCO010000316.1 GCA_955652925.1 uncultured Xanthobacteraceae bacterium
CGATATTGGCGCGCCTTGGAGGTCGCGTTTTCCGATGGCGCGCCTTGCCAAGCAGGGCTCGTCCAATGACGATAGCCGGTGTCCGCGCGCATGCGGGAGCAATCGGAGGTCGCGTGAACGAAAGCTGTGACATTGTCGCGGAGACCGCGCGCCGCATTTTTGCCGATCTGGGCGAACCCCGTACCGTTAACCGTCTCGATGACGAAGACTGGAAGGCGGAGCTCTGGCGCGCACTCGTCGAAGCCGGCCTCGCGCTGGCTTGGGTTCCGGAGCAGCACGGCGGGGCAGGGGCGGGACTGGCGGACGGGTTCGCAATCATTCGCGTCGGCGGGCAATTTGCGGCAGCGGTTCCCCTTGCCGACACATTGCTCGCGGGATGGCTGCTTTCTTGCGCCGGAATTTCGTCGCCTGCCGAAGCGATGACGGTCGCGCCCATGCGGCCGGGAGACCGGGTGACTCTGCACAAGGACGGCAGCTTGAGTGGGCGCGCGCGCGGCGTCTCATTCGCGCAGGACGCCTCCAAGCTTGCGGTGCTGGTTGATGCCGCCGGAGCAGCCTGCGTTGCTCTAGTCGAGACCGCGGCATGCCGTCTCGCTCCTGGACGCAATCTTGCGGGCGACCCTCTTGATGCCGTGACGTTCGACGGCGCGAGGCCGATTCATCTCGCCCCCGCTCCCAAGGATTTTGATCAGACCTCATTGCTGCTGATGGGAGCGACGGCGCGCAGCGTCGCGATTTCCGGCGCCCTCGAATCGGCTCTCGATCTGACGGTGCAATATGCGAACGAGCGGGTCGCCTTTGAGCGGCCCATTGCCAAGTTTCAGGCGGTGCAGCACAGCCTCGCGCGGCTTGCGGGCGAAGTGGCGGCCGCCATGACGGCCTCCGGCTCGGCTGCGGATGCAATCGCGCAGGCGGAGAGCTTTGATGATGGAGCCTTCCTCGAAGCCGCCGCCGCAAAGATCCGCTGTGCCGAAGCCGCGCAGGAAGGTGCCGCCATCGCGCATCAGGTACATGGCGCAATCGGCTTCACCAAAGAGCACGTGCTGCACCGCTTCACACTGCGCATGCTCTCGTGGCGGGACGATTTCGGAAATGAGAGCCACTGGGCGGCAGCACTCGGAAGCCGCGTAGCCGCACGCGGGGGCGACGAACTCTGGCCTCTTCTCGCCTCGCGCTGAGCGAGCCCGCGAGCACGCAACGGTGAGCGCGTCGCGCTTCGTGGCGAAAGTGCAACAGGCGTCGCAAGATCGGCGGAGTGAAGCTCAAATTCAGTGCATCAAGCGTTGCGGGCAGGTCCGCGATCCCATTACCGTGATAATCGCGATTCGCCCGCTGCAATCGCCAATGCGCAAGGGATTATTAACACGGTCCACCCTTTAATGAGTGGCGCTGGGGGGCTCTTATGTCGAGCAAGTACAATCCAATTCACGCCGCCGCGTGGGGAATTGCTGCGGGCTTCATTCTATTTGCCGTCACCGTCGTTCGCTCCGGGAGCTGGTGGCCGAATCCTGCCATCTCGGAACTGGGCCTGAAAATCCTCATTCTCACGTCAGCTCTCTTCGCCATCACTGCGGTCGTCAAAAACCGGCTGATTGAGCGCAATCTCAAAGAAGAGCGAGCGAGGCGCGCATCGAAATACCGGCGCATGTACAGCTCGATGTGAGCTGCCAGGGCGCGCTTTGCCTCGCCTCACTCGGCTGCGTCCTTGCGATGCAGCAGCCCCGCTTTTTTCATATCATCATGTAACGCAATCGGGTCCCAATCGTACCCATTCGGCCAGGTCAAAGCGCCATCTTCAATGAAGACACGAGCAAAGTAGCCGGGGTCCTTCAACGGCGCCGCCATCGGTCCGGTTTTGTCCGCGATGAATTCAAAATCCTGGACGCTGGCGGTTCCATCGGAAAACTCAATTTCAAGTTTGAAGTTGCCCAGATATTGGACAGCAACGACGTCAATCATCATTCCAGACCTTCTATCCATTCGAGCTGCTGGTTGGTTCGCGCGGCCATCCAATTTCGCATAAGCGCGTCTCGCCGCAATTGCGTCCATTCCTTTACGAGTCGAGTAACAGTCGGGGGTAGCCGGCCGTCTATAATCGCTCCATCCTCGACCCGAACCCGCGCCCGGAATTACTGATATCGTACATGAAAGTGTGGTGGATCGTGGTCATTGAAAAACATCCGGACTGCAATTCCGAGAAAGTACGCAATCGTGGGCACAATCGGTCCTGTACAGCTTGCATCTGCGTAGGCTAAGGCTAAGGCTGGCATACCAGTTCAAACCCTCCCACCCCACGATGCGCTGTTGAGCTAGGTCTACCGATGCCTACGACTGCGCTCACCCCGGATCGTGCCAGTTAGTTGCAAGTCGAGAACCGTGTCAGCAACCCTGCGCTTCGACCAGATCCGGCTGCCGCCCGAGTGCGAGGAGCTGCGGCGCGAAGTGCGCGCATTCATTGCGCAGGAGATTGCCGCGGGCACCTTCGATCCAACCCAGCCGCGTCATGGCGATCTGCATAATGCCGGATTGAGCCGCCGCATCGGCGCCAAGGGCTGGATCGGGATGACCTGGCCGAAAAAATACGGCGGCCATGAGCGCAGCTTTCTCGAACGCTACCTCGTCACGGAAGAATTCCGGGTGGCCAATGCCCCGGTGCGCCTGCACTTTGTCGCCGATCGTCAGAGCGGGCCCATCCTCCTCAAATACGCGCCTGAGCGCGTCAAGATGGACATTCTTCCGCGCATCTGCCGGGGCGAGCTGTGCTTCGTCATTGGAATGAGCGAGCCGGGCTCTGGCTCCGATCTGTTTGCTGCCAAGACGCGCGCGACGAAAACGAACGGCGGCTGGCTGATCAACGGCAGCAAGGTCTGGACCAGCAATGCGCATCTCGCCGATTACATGCTCGGCCTGTTTCGCACTTCGCCCGCGACGAAGGAGAATCGCCGGCACGGCTTGACTCAGTTTCTCGTTGCTATGAAAACGCCGGGCATCCGCGTCAATCCGATTTATCAGATGACGGGCGAGCACGACTTCAATGAGGTAGTGTTCGAGGATGCGTTTGTGCCGGACGATCATGTGCTGGGCGAGATCGATGCGGCCTGGAAGCAGGCGACAAGCGAGCTTGCCTATGAGCGAAGCGGACCGGAGCGGTTCCTGGAGACGTTCTACGTCCTCAACGAGCTCGTGCGCGCGGCTGGGCCGAAGCCCGATGTAAGAACGGCCGAAGGTATTGGGCGGCTGCTCGCGCAGCTGCATACGCTGCGGCGCATGTCCGTTTCAGTCAACGGCATGCTGGCGAAGGGACAGGAGCCGGTGATCGAAGGCTCGCTGGTCAAGGATCTCGGCACGGCGTGGGAGCAGAAATTGCCCGCGCGCGTGCGCGAGCTCGCCGCCTTCCTTGAACCGGAGGCCACAAATCGTACCGCGCTGGAGGAGCAGATCGCCTACGCCACCATGATTGCTCCCAAGCTTACCATTCAAGGCGGCACGACCGAGATCCTGCGCGGCATCATCGCGCGCGGGCTTGGGCTGCGGTGACTGCCAATCGCGCGAGGACCAGCATGGGACCCTGCAAGGATATCGGTGTCGAGACCTCAGGATTTGTGAGTCTGATCGAAATTCGACGGCCGCCGCACAATTTCTTCGACGTGAGCCTCATCGGCGAGATCGGCGATGCCATGGACGCGCTCGATGCGGACCCGAGCTGCCGCGCTATTGTGCTCGCCTCGCAAGGCAGCGCGTTCTGCGCCGGAGCGAATTTCGGCGATGGCAGAACGCTTGATGCCCAAGGCCAGCGGCCGGGCGAACGGGACCAGCCCGTGCGCCATCTCTACCGGGAAGCCGTGCGGCTCTTTCGCAACAAGAAGCCCATTATCGCGGCCGTCCATGGGGCAGCCGTTGGGGGCGGTTTTGGCCTCGCGCTTGTCGCCGATTTCCGCGTGACGTGTCCGCAGGCGCGCTTTAGCGCAAATTTCACGCGGCTTGGTTTTCACCCCGGTTTCGGGCTCACGGTGACGCTGCCCGAAGTGATCGGAAAAACCAAGGCGGAGCTCTTGTTCTTGACGAGCAGGCGTATCACCGGCGAAGAGGCCTACCGCATCGGGCTTGCCGACGTGCTCGTTGCGCAGGAGGAAGTCCGCGCCGCGGCGCAGAAGCTTGCAGCCGAGATCGCGGAGAATGCGCCGCTCGGGGTGCTTGCAACCCGTGCCAGCCTCCGCGCCGATCTCGCCGAACGTGTTCACAAGGCGACCGAGCATGAACTCGAGCAGCAGACAAGGCTCCGCACGACCGCCGACTTCAAGGAAGGCGTCAAGGCCATGGCTGAGCGCCGCACGCCGAACTTTATCGGGAGCTGACAGCAGCGCCGCTGCGCTCGAGTTAGGAGCATTTCGACCTCTGCTCGAGGTGCGGCCCTCGTGCGGCCCTCTTTCGAAAATGAACCTGGAAGGTGTAGAATTGGGGCCAACGCGTCGCAAGCGTAATCACCGCCATCAGGAGCCCCCCCATGACCCAGATCCGCTCTCTTGCGCAGCCCGTACATCGACGCCCCGGCGAGCTTGGGGTGCACTCGCTTGACCTGTTCAATTTCTTTGTCCCCGACGCGAACGATGCCAAGAAATTCTACAGCTGTTTCGGTCTCGATGTGCGGGAGGAAGAAAACAAGCTCAACATCTATACCCAAGGACATCCTCACCGCTGGGGCTCGGTCGTCGAGGGTCCGCACAAGAAGCTCAATTTCATTTCATTCGGCTGCTTCGAAGATGACTTTGCGCGTTTTCGCGAACGGCTCAGCACGCGGCGCATTGATCTCCTTGACGCTCCGGCGGGCTTCGAGTCGAACGGGCTGTGGTTTCGCGACTGCGACGGCACGTTGCTTGAAATCCGGGTCGCGGAAAAGTCGTCTCCCAACGAGAAATCGCCGGTCGATAACCCGCCGGGAACCGTGGGCAAGGCGAATGCGCCGGCAAGAAGCCGGGTGCCGTTCATCCGGCCGCGGCGACTCGCGCACATCCTCGTCTTCACGCGCGATATTGCGAAGACCATCGATTTCTACCGGAACGTCCTCGGGCTGCGCTTGTCGGACCGCTCCGGCGACATGATCGCATTCATGCATGGCGTTCACGGCAGCGATCATCACATGATCGCATTCGTCCGTTCCGATGCACCAGGGCTGCATCATCTGAGCTGGGATGTCGGATCGATTCAGGAGATCGGGCTTGGCGCCATGCAAATGGCGGACAAGGGATTTCGCGCCGGCTGGGGACTCGGCCGCCACGTGCTGGGCTCCAACTATTTCCATTATGTGCGCGATCCGTGGGGCAGCTATGCGGAGTATTCCTCCGACATCGACTACATCCCCGTCGACCAGGATTGGGAAAGCGGTGATTACCCGCCCGAGGACTCATTCTATGTCTGGGGTCCAAACCCGCCGGAGGATTTTGCCTTCAATCATGAGGCTCGTTCTTAGGACGCGGGGGGTTTATCATCTTGCTCGGGTTTTTTCGTGTGGCCGAGCCATTCCCTCGCGAGCGCAGCACCGAGCAGAGCAACGGCAGCGAGTGAGGCGGCTCTGCGCCAGCCGATCGTCTGCGCGATCTGATGCCCGATCGCCAGTAAACCTGGATCGATCAGGCTGGCCTCGGCAGCCGCGCGCCTGCGCAGTTCCAGCTCGAGGCGGGCGCGCTTGATGTTGCCGCGGCGGATCGTGGCACAAGCAATACCTGCAATTACAGCCAGGAGAACGAAGAATCCGCCAAGCAGCGATGCGGCCACGACGCTGTCATACCGGTCGGCGAGCCAAACGAATGCAGCGATGAGGAGAAAGATGAGCGCGAGCGCAGCACCAAGGACTGCTGCCGCCCCCCACATTACGACTGCTGCGCCCAGCCCCGTGCGGAGCTGGGCGTTCAGCGCCAATTGACGTAGCCACGCCTCCATTTTGTTTCAGCGCGCGTACTTCATCGGCAGCGTTCCGAATTAGCGCCGCCGGGTCGCGCCAATCAGGAAGCCGATGCCGAAGGCGATCGCCAGAGTGGTATAGGGCCGTTTCTTCAGCGAGTCGTCGATCGCCTCGATGGCAGTATCGCTCACGTCGCGCGCAACATTGATCGCGTCCTGACCTTTGGCGGCGGCATCCGAGACCACGCCTTCGATGTTCGAGCGGGCACGGTTCAACGCGGCCGTGCCTTTGAGTGCAAAAACCTCGGACACCTGCTCCGCGAGTTGCTTGAAGTCGTTGCGCAACGCTTCAAGATCGGCCTGGATTTTGCCGCCGGCATCGGACAGCCCCTTGCTGCTGTCGCGTCCGGTTTCCCCGGTGGGGTGCGTGCTGGACATGCTATTGCTCCCTTGCGGGCAGAACATTCGCCGCGCGCCCAACTGAACGCAAGGGGAAAGTTCCTGCCCGGTCGCCAGGTGGCGCCCGATCCCTGCTGCTCATCCGCACCTTTTCGGTTGCCGGGCGATCTGCTAGAGCATGACCCCGAAAGTGGGAACCGGTTTTCGGAAAAAGATCATGCTCAAACAAAGAGCTAGGGCGGGATGATAATTCGAAGAAAAATCATCCCGCTCTAGGAACACCCCATGATGGCGTGTATTGCTTTTGCTCCTGTTCGAAAGCCGGTCATTCGATCAATTTGAGGCCCGGCTCCGCCGGCTTTTGTGAGCGGAGACCCGGGACGATCACACTCTCGCCATTCCGATTTCATGTAAACCCGCCATGACGCAGGCAGCCCGCGATTACAGCGAGACTCTGTTTCTACCCAAGACCGATTTTCCCATGCGCGCCGGGCTGCCGCAGAAGGAGCCCGAGATCCTCGCGCGCTGGCAGAAGCTCGGCATGTATCAGCGTTTGCGGGAAGCCGCCCGCGGCCAGCCCAAATTCATTCTGCACGATGGGCCGCCCTATGCGAACGGCAACATTCATATCGGACATGCACTCAACAAAATCCTCAAAGATGTCGTCACCCGTTCCCAGCAGATGCTCGGGTACGACTCCAACTATGTGCCGGGCTGGGACTGCCATGGCCTGCCGATCGAATGGAAGATCGAGGAGGAATACCGCGCGAAGGGAAAGAATAAGGATGCGGTGCCGCTGATTGAATTCCGGCGCGAGTGCCGTGCCTTTGCCGCGTATTGGATTGACGTGCAGCGCGAGGAATTCCAACGCCTCGGTGTGGAAGGCGATTGGGGGCATCCCTACACGACCATGGATTTCGTTGCCGAGGCACAGATCGCGCGCGAGCTCATGAAATTCGCGCAGAACGCAACCCTTTATCGCGGCTCGAAGCCGGTGATGTGGTCGGTCGTGGAGAAGACGGCGCTTGCCGAAGCAGAGGTCGAATACGAGGATTACGTCTCCGATCAGATCTGGGTGAAATTCCCTGTCGATCTTAGTTGGAGGCTTGAAACGAGCGGCCAAACTGGTGGGCGCCGCGGGGAGCAGCCCGACCCTGACCTTAGAGACGCCTCGATCGTAATCTGGACAACCACACCATGGACGATTCCCGGTAATCGCGCCATCAGTTTCTCTCGTCAAATCAAATACTGGCTCTACGAGGTCACTGATGTTCCAGAGGGCAATTGGCTGGCGAAGGGCGATCGATTAATTCTCGCGGAGAAGCTTGCTTTGGAGGTTATGCGGCAAGCGCGCGTATTGGCTTACAAACCAGTCCGCGAGGTCACGACCCATGAGCTGCTGCGTATTGAATGCCGGCACCCGCTTAGGAGCTTCAATGAGGGATACCGGTTTCGTGTTCCATTGCTGCAGGGCCGCCACGTGACAGAGGATGTTGGCACCGGGTTCGTGCATACGGCGCCTGGTCATGGGCGCGAAGATTTTGAAATTTGGACCGCCGACTCAGCAAGGCTGGCTAAACTCGGCATCAACACGACGATTCCTTACACCGTCGATGCGGACGGCCGCTTCACGAGCGAGGCGCCGGGGTTTACCGGCAAGCGCGTGCTCACGCAGGACGGCGAGAAGGGCGATGCCAACGAGGCCGTGATCAAGGCGCTGATCGGGGCCGGGATGTTGATCGCACGCTCCCGATTGAAGCACGAGTACCCGCATTCATGGCGTTCGAAAAAACCGGTGATCTTCCGCAATACGCCGCAATGGTTCATCGCCATGGACAAGCCCATTCTCAATGCGGCCGGTCAACCGAGGGCGGATGACACACTGCGCCAGCGCGCCCTTGCGGCGATCAAGTGCACGCGCTGGGTGCCGGTGCAGGGTGAACACCGCATCACCGGCATGATCGAAAGCCGCCCGGACTGGGTCATCTCGCGCCAGCGCGCCTGGGGCGTCCCAATCACGCTGTTCGTGCGGGAAAGTGCGCAAGCGGGTGTGGAGATCCTGTGCGACCCCAGCGTCAATGAACGCATTGCCGAGGCTTTCGGGCGCGAGGGCGCGGATGCCTGGTACGAGGATGGGGCGGCTGCCCGCTTTCTCTTGCCGCAGCATGACCCGGCGCAATGGACGAAAGTTGATGACATTCTCGACGTCTGGTTCGATTCGGGCTCGACGCATGCCTTCACGCTTGAGCTGCGCGAGGATCTCAAGGTCAAGCGCAAGCGCGACGGCGGCCCCGATACTGTCATGTATCTCGAAGGGTCCGACCAGCACCGGGGCTGGTTTCAATCCTCGTTGCTGGAATCCTGCGGCACGCGCGCCGTTGCGCCTTTCGACGTGGTGCTCACCCATGGCTTCGTTCTCGATCAGGACGGGCACAAAATGTCCAAGTCGCTCGGCAACGTGACCGCTCCACAGGATGTCATCCGGCAAGCGGGCGCCGACATCCTGCGCATGTGGGTGTGCGCCTCCGACTATGCCGACGACCTGCGGATCGGACCGGAAATCCTCAAGACCACGATCGAGACGTACCGCAAGCTGCGCAACACGCTGCGCTGGATGCTTGGCTCGCTCGCCCATCTGACGCAGGAGGACGCCGTCGTCTTTACCGACATGCCTGAGCTGGAGCGGCTCATGCTGCATCGGCTGATCGAGCTCGATGCGCTCGTGCGCCAGGCTTACGCCGATTTCGACTACAAGCGCATCTTCGCGGCGCTCAGCAGCTTCATGACGAGCGATCTCTCCGCGTTCTATTTCGACATCCGCAAGGACGCGCTCTACTGTGACCCGATCTCCTCGAAAACGCGCAGAGCTTGCCTGCACGTGCTCGATCATTTGTTTCGATGCACGGTAACCTGGCTTGCTCCCATGTTGCCTTTCAGCGCCGAGGAGGCATGGCTCGCGCGCTATCCCTCGGTACTCGGGGCGCCCACGCACGAGCCCGCGCGGGACGACTCCGTGCATCTGCAACTCTTTGCGGACCTTCCGGCGTCCTGGCGCAATGACGCGCTGGCTGAGAAATGGCGCAAGGTGCGGCTCGTGCGCCGCGTCGTGACCGGCGCGCTCGAGATCGAGCGGGCGCACAAGCGCATCGGCTCCTCGCTCGAAGCAGCGCCAGTCGTCTATGTTTCCGACGATAATCTGTTTGCTGCGCTCGTCGACGTCGATCTCGCGGAGGTGTCGATCACCTCGGCAGTGACCATGGTCGCGGGCGAGGGTCCACAGACCGCGTTCCGGCTCGATGAAGTCCCGGGCGTTGCGGTTGAGGTGCGGCTAGCGCAGGGAAAAAAATGCGCCCGATCCTGGAAAATCCTTCCGAGCGTTGGCTCCGATCCCGCTTATCCCGATGTCTCTCCGCGCGACGCGCAGGCGCTGCGTGAATGGGAGACGATGCGCAGGGCGGCAGAATGAGCGGGGCAAATGTGACCGAAAGGCCCGCGCCGCGTGCACGAGGCCTGTTCTGGGGCCGGTTTTCCTGGTTCGGGGTTGCCGTGGCTCTCGCCGCGACGGCAGTCGACCAGGCGGTGAAGCTCTGGCTGTTGTTCGGCATTGATCTTGGCGCGCGCGGCATGATTACGCTCACGCCGTTTCTTGATCTGGTGCTGACCTGGAACACCGGGATCAGCTATGGCCTGTTCCCGCAGGAGGGGCCGCTTGGCCAATGGGCGCTGCTCGCGCTCAAGGCGATCGCAGCCGTCTTGCTGTGGATATGGCTCGCGCGCGCGACGTCGCGGCTCACCGCAGTGGCTCTCGGCCTCATCATCGGAGGGGCCGTCGGCAATGCCATCGACCGCGTGGCCTATGGAGCCGTCGCTGATTTCGTGCTGCTGCACGCCACCACCGAGACCTTCGATTTCAAATGGTATGTGTTCAACATCGCGGACGTGGCGATTGTGGCGGGCGTGGCGGTGCTGCTGTACGAGACGCTCGTAGGTACGGGTGCCGCAAAAGCGCCCTGATCCGGGTCCAGGGTAAAGTCGGGGATACGGCTTTTACGCCGTAATGTGAAGGGGATAGCTATGCGAAACCGATACGCGAAAGGGCAGCGCGCCGCCGCGCTTGCCGGCATATTGGCGCTCGCACTGGTTGCCGGCACGGGTCGCGGATGGGCTCAGGATGATGAGGACGTGCCACTCGATACCAAGCTGTTTCGGGGCTTCATGAAGGAAATGGGGTTCCTGCGAAGCGAGCAGGGCATCGAGTATCGTGAGCGCGCTCCGCTCGTGGTGCCTCCCTCGCTCAGTCTTCCGCCTCCGCAAACCGAAGGTCCTGCTGCCCGCAACCCGGCTTGGCCGAAGGATCCTGATGTTGCCCGCCGCAAGCAGGCAAGCGCGGCGGAGAAGGCAAAACTATACAGCTCGGCCGAGGAGCAGGCGCGCGTGCTTCGCCCCGACGAGCTTAAGGGACAGGGTCAGGCCGGCGCCAGCACCAGCACAGCAAGCCGCGCAGGTCCGGGAGTCGAGGAATCCATGCGTCCTATGTCACCTGCGCAGCTGCAAGGCACCGCTACCAAGGCCTGGTGGCAAGACTTGTTCTCTTCGATCGGGCCGGCGCGACCGGAAAGTGCTCCTTTTACCGGCGAGCCACCGCGAACCAGCATGACCGCGCCCCCACCCGGATATCAGACGCCCTCACCCGGTTATGCCTATGGCCTGGGTGTTCAGCGAGGTGAAGCGGCCAAACCGTCCACCGTTGAATCGCGCATGGAGCCCACGAGATAAGTCGAGGCGCGAATGCGCGTTTAAGCCGCTCGCGGTCACACGCGCCCACGAGTCGCCTCGGTCATTGTTGATACCCTGTGCTTTTGCCGCTATCGGCTTAATCCGTGCCGTGGGGGGCGAACTCCACGAGAGCAAACTGGTCTTGCACACAATATTCCGAATCACAGCGGCCCTTCTCGCCGCCCTTGCGGGTGGCGACCTTGCGATCGCCGGAACCGACATCTCCCATTTCGCCCTTGCCAATGGCTTGGAGGTGGTCGTCATTCCGGATCATCGGGTCCCGGTCGCCACCCACATGATCTGGTACAAGGTCGGCTCAGCCGATGAGACCCCGGGCAAGTCGGGTCTCGCCCATTTCCTCGAACACCTCATGTTCAAGGGCACGGCCAAGAACCCTTTGGACCGGTTTTCTCAAATCGTGGCGACCATCGGGGGCCAGGAAAATGCGTTCACCTCATCGGATTACACCGGCTATTTCCAGCGGGTACCGAAAAACGAGCTTAAACACATGATGGAGCTCGAAGCCGACCGGATGACCGGGCTGGTACTGACCGACGACGTTGTGAGGCCTGAGCTCGATGTCGTTCTGGAAGAGCAGAACATGCGGGTCGCCAACAATCCCGCCGCACGGCTGGGCGAGCAGATGGAAGCCGCACTCTATCTCAATCACCCCTATGGCCGCCCGGTCATCGGCTGGCGGCAGGAAATCGAGCAGCTCACGCGCGAGGATGCGCTCGCGTTTTACCGGCGATTCTATACCCCCAACAACGCAGTCGTCGTCGTTACGGGCGACGTTACGGTGGACGAGGTGCGCACGTTTGCGGAGCAGACATACGGGCAAGTGGGGCCGGTTACCGAGATAAAATCGCGTGTGCGGCCGCAAGAGCCGGTGCAGGAAGCGGCACGCACCGTGACGCTTGCGGACGCGCGCGTCGCTCAGCCCAGCGTGAGCCGTTATTATCTCGTGCCTTCGAGCACCACGGCGCAGGCCGGCGAAAGCGAGGCCCTGGAGCTGCTCGCCCATATTCTCGGCCGTGGTTCGAACAGCCGCCTTTACCGCAGCCTGGTCGTCAACGATGCCATCGCCGTGAACGCGGGCGCCAATTATGACAGCACCGCGCTGGATGCCACTCGCCTGAGCGTCTATGCGACGCCAAAGCCCGGCATCAGCCTTGCGCAACTGGAACAGGCACTCGATGACGTCCTTGCCGACGTCATTGCAAGGGGCGTCACCGCGGAAGAGCTTGATCGCTCCAAGAGCCGTATGGTCGCGGATGCGATCTATGCCAACGACAATCCGCGCACCATGGCGCAGTGGTACGGCGCAGCGCTCACCACCGGATCAACCGTGGAGCAGGTCCGCGCCTGGCCCGAGCGCATCCGCGCGGTGAGCGCCGACGCGGTGCGCGACGCCGCCCGACATTGGCTCGATAAGCGGCGTTCGGTGACCGGTTATCTGATCAAGGATTCTCAGCCCCAGGAGAAACGTTCGTGAAGCCGGCTGTTTTCTTGCGTGGCGGTAACCGTTGTGTGCTGGCAGCACTGCTCGCGGCCGCCGCGCTGGCATTTGCGCCACCGGCGCGCGCGGTTACGATCGAGCGCGTGGTCAGCCCGGCCGGCATAGAGGCCTGGCTGGTGCGCAATCCCACCGTTCCCCTGATCGCGCTTGAATTTGCGCTGCGCGGCAGCGCTGACCAGGATCCTGTGGACAAGGCGGGTGTCGCCAATCTCGCGGCCGACTTGCTGGATGAAGGCGCAGGTCCTTTTGATGCGATGGCCTTCCATGACCGCCTCGAGCGCAAAGCCATCGAGCTCAGCTTCAGTGCCGGGCGCGATTCTCTGCGCGGCACCTTGCGCACGCTCAAGGAGAACAGCGAGCAAGCATTCGATTATCTCGGGCTTTCTCTTTCGGAGCCGCGCTTCGACAGCGAAGCGGTGGAACGCATTCGCGCGCAGATCATGTCACGGCTCCGGCGCGAGACGGTAAGCCCGCGCGATGTTGCAAGCCGCAACTGGTGGGCGACCGCGTTCCCGGATCATCCCTATGGCCGCCCCGTCGAAGGCACGCTCGAATCATTGCCGCGCATCAGCGCCGATGATCTGCGATCCTACACCCGGCGGGTGCTGGCGCGCGATCAGCTCAAGGTCGCAATCGTCGGGGATATCGATGCGCAAGCCGCGGGAGCGCTGCTCGACCGTGCGTTCGGCAAGTTGCCCGCAAAGGCCGAGCTCCAGATGGTGAGCCCGGTGGTTGCGCAGGGGCTGGGCCGCCGTATCGTCATCCAGCTCGATGTGCCGCAAGCCGCCGTGAGTTTCGGCGGACCAGGAATCAGCCGCAGCGATCCCGATTTCATGGCAGCCTATATCGTCAATCACATTCTTGGCGGCGGCTCATTCTCGTCCCGGCTCTACCGCGAAGTGCGTGAAAAGCGCGGGCTCGCTTACGGCATCTCCGACAGCCTCGTGTGGCTCAATTACACGGCGCTCATGATCGGCAGCACCGCCACCCGGGCCGACGCGACGGGCAAGACGATCGAGATCATCGAGCATGAGATTCGCCGTCTGGCGGAAGAAGGACCAACCGAAGAGGAGCTCGCCAAGGCCAAGACCTACCTCAAGGCCTCGTTTGTGCTCGGTCTCGATACATCAAACCGCATTGCCAGCCAGCTCGTGCAGATGCAACTCGACAGTCTCGGCATCGACTACATCGACCGCCGTTCCGGCCTGATCGATGCAGTCACGCTCGCCGACGCGAAGCGGGTTGCGAAGCGTCTGCTCGACAACGGGCTCTTGGTTACGGTGGTCGGACGGCCGACAGGGCTGAGCTCGAAGGAAAGCGACTAGGCGGCCTCTCGATCCGCTCGCTCGCATAGTGTTACACTGCGCCAATGATCGCGCGCAGCCTCGATGACGCCCTCGCCTGCATCAGGGATGGCTGCCTGCTGGCGGTGCCGCGCGAACAATCGGGCGTCGCCATGGAGGCAACCCGCGCGCTGATCCGGCGTGGCGTCAAGCATCTGCATCTCATCACGCTGCCGACATCGAGCCTGCAGGCCGATCTCCTGATCGGAGCGGGCGCAGTCTCCACGCTCGAGACCTCGGCCGTTTCTCTCGGAGAATTCGGGGCGGCACCGCGTTTCACCGCGGCAATGACGGCGGGCACGCTGCACATGAAGGAGGCGACCTGCCCGGCGCTGCACGCGGCGTTTCAGGCCGCCGAGAAAGGCGTGCCGTTCATGCCGCTGCGCGGTCTGATCGGCTCTGACCTGTTGGTGCATCGCCGGGATTGGAAGGTCACCGACAATCCGTTCGCGCAGGACGATCCCATTGTGCTGTTGCCTGCGATCAAGCCCGATGTCGCGCTCTTCCACGCGCCGTTGGCCGATCGCGACGGCAATGTATGGATCGGCCGCGAGCGCGAGCTCGCCGTGATGGCCCATGCTGCCATTCGCACGGTCGTCACCGTCGAGAAAATCCAGGATGCAAATCTGTTCGATGATCCGCAGCTTGCCGCCGGCGCGCTCGGCGGCTTCTACATAGAGGCTGTCGCGCTTGCGCCGAAAGGAGCCTGGCCACTTGCGCTTGCCGGCGAGTATCCCGCAGACGGCGCACATCTCACCGAATACGCGAGCCTGGCCCGAACCGCGGAAGGATTTGCCGCCTATCTCGATCGCTACCTGCATGCGCAGCGCGCGGCGTGAATCACCACCACCCCTCCCTCCCCCGTCGCAAGTCGGGCTTGCCCGACTTGCGCAATATAGTGCGGAACCCGGGCAAGCCCGGGTTCCGTCGGGGGAAGGTAAAGGGTGGGGGTCCGATGCGCAGGATTATCGGCAGGAGGAGTTGCTCGCCGACGCGATCGCGCGGATGGTTGCCGATGCGCGGCACGCGGCGATCGGCGCCGCCTCGCCAATTCCCGCCGCTGGCGCCTTGCTTGCGCGCGAGCGCGGCAATGGACGGCCCCGCGTCTCCCTCCTCTGCAGCCGGCTGCATTGTTTTTTCAGCGACGGCGGCCGCGAGCTTTTCGACTGCGCCGGACAGGGCCGCATCGATGTGTTCTTTCTCTCAGGAGGACAGATCGATGGGCAGGGAAACATCAACCTCGTCGGCATCGGGGATCCCGCGCACCCAAAAGTGCGCTTTCCCGGCTCGTTCGGCTCCGCCTATATGTATTACGTGGTGCCGAGAGTGATTCTCTTTCGGCTCGAACACACGCGCCGCACTCTCGTCGAGAAGGTGGATTTCATCAGCGCGGCGGGAACGAGTGCTGCGAATGTGTATCGTCCTGGTGGACCGATCGCGCTCATCACCAGTCGCTGCCTGTTCGCCTTCGATCGGACGCACGGCCGCTTCCGGCTCGCAAGCGTCCATCCCGGACACACGGCGGCGGAAATCACCGAGCACACGGGTTTTGCCTTCGACCGGAGCGCCGAGGTACCGCAAACGCCCATCCCCTCGGCGGAAACACTGCGGATGCTGCGCACTGTCGTGGCGCCGCAACTGGTCGAAGTCTATCCGCAGTTCGCCGCCGAAGTTTTTGGGGTAAGAGGTCGCGCGTGAAAACAGTCGAGGTTGCGGTGATCGGCACCGGCTGGTGCGGTGGCATTCGGGCCGAGACGCTCGCGCGCTCGGCTCTGGTCGACAAGCTCCATATCTGTGAGATCCGTCCCGACCGTCTCGCCGAGGTCAAAGCGCTGACCAATCCGGCGAGCGCTACGCTCGATTATAACAATATTCTCGCCAATCCGAATATCTCGGTAGTCTACGTCTGCACTACGCCGGAGCAAAATCATTATCCCATCGCGCGCGATTGTTTGCGCGCGGGCAAGCATGTGCTGCTGGAAAAGCCGATTGCGCTGATGCTGTGGGAGGCGGACGAGCTGATCACATTGGCAAAACGTGCCGAGCTGAAATTCACCATCGGCTATTCACAGCGGTTCAATCCCAAATTCGCCTATGCCAAGAAAAAGATCACCGACGGGACGCTGGGCAAGATCGTCTCAGTCATGGTGAGCCGGAACGTAAGCCGCACTCTCGGCACCAAGATCGGAAAGCGGGTGAAGCTCTCGCCGGTGGTCATGGAATCCACCCACGACCTCGATTTCGTTTTCTGGCTGCTCGAGCCCGCCAAGCCGGTGCGCGTCTATTCGCAAGGAGCCTTCGGCTATATGGCTTCGATCAATGGATCCTTCGACATCATGTGGTCGGTCGTGACCATGGATACCGGCGTGCTCGTGACCATCGGCGGCGGCTGGAACCTGCCGCCAAGCTATCCCAATTACTGCTCGACCTGGCTCGAGATTACCGGCACCGAGGGCGCGCTCATCCTCGACGACACCCATCGCGACAACTGGCTCAACACCAACGCCGAGGGCACGCGCTTTCCGATGTCGACCATGCCGGGCGAGCAGGTGGACCACATCTTCGCGGGACAGATGGGCCCGGAGACTATCCACTTTCTCGAATCCTGCATCATGGACCGGCCGGTAATGGTGACGCCGCAGAGCGCGCGCCTGGTCATGGAAACCTACACGGCAGCCGATCTTTCCGCTGAGCGCAACGCGCCGGTCGATCTGCCGCTCTCGAACGAAGCGCTCTCCGCGGTTGCCGAAATGATGGGAGCCAAAGCATGAGGCGAAAGGCGAAAGGCATTGGCCTTGCGATCGTGGGGGCGGGTCGCGTCGGATTGTTTCGCGGCGAGGTCGCCGCGCGCCATCCCGCGGTGCAGTGGATCGGGATTGCCGAGAGGAATCACAACCGCGGCCTCTATGTCGCGGAAAAGATCGGCGCTGATTTCGTCACTCAGGACCACCGCGAGCTGCTCAAACGGCCGGAAGTGACCTGCGCGATCATCGCGACCGACGAGCATCTGCATGTGGATCCCATCATGGCGGCAGTCGAGCGCGGCGTGCCCATGCTGATCGAGAAACCGCTCGCAACCGATCTCGCGCAATCCGCGCGCGTGCTTGCGGCCATCACGCAGGCGAAGCTCGACGCTGTAGTCGGTTATACCCAGCGCTTTCGGCGCAAATGGCTCGCGGGCAAGGAGAAGGTGCGAACCGGAGCTCTCGGCGATGTCACGCTTGTGACGTCGCGCGCCTTCATGAACCGGCTGGTCGCCATCGACAATTACAAGCGTACGGATGATCCCAGCACGATCTCGCCCATGGTGATTTCCGGCACGCACGCCCTCGACGTCGTGATGTGGTATCTCGAAGCAAAGACACCGGTCGAGTGCTATGCGCGCTCCGTCGACAAGGTGTTGGGTCCACTTTGCCAGGGCATCGACGCAACCGCCGGCATGATCATGTTTGCGGATGGCAGCGTCTATCATCTCAACATTTCCTGGGCGTTGCCGGTGACCTGGCCGGGCGCCGTCTACAGTCTCGAAATCGGCATCAACGGGACCGACGGCGTGCTGACCATCGACGATACTCATCGCGACATGGTGCTTGCGGTCTCTGCTCCCCAGAA
>CATPCO010000317.1 GCA_955652925.1 uncultured Xanthobacteraceae bacterium
GTAACACGGTCTGGCTGACTGCCGATGTGCATTACACGGCGGCGCATTATTATGACCCGAACAAGGCTGCGTTTGCGGATTTTGATCCGTTCTGGGAATTCGTGTCCGGACCGATCCATGCGGGCACCTTTGGCCCCAATACGCTCGACGGCACATTCGGGCCACAACTCGTTTATGTGAAGGCGCCAAGCCAGGAGCAGGGACAAAACCTGCCGCCGAGCTTCGGTCTGCAGTTCTTTGGCCATGTCTCCATCGACGGCAGCAGCGAGGTGATGACGGTCACGCTCAAGGACGTCGATGACAATGCTCTGTGGTCGACCGAGCTTGAGCCGAGATTCTATTGAAGCCGCGTCGCAGCGTTCGGGTTTAACTGCTTCTGTCACGCTGCAACGTCGGTCGCGGTGACCTCTTCGATCTCGAAGCGGTACATCCGGCCACGGCTATCTTTTGCGCACCAGCAGTTGCGCTCCTCGTCGTAACGATTATCGCCCCCGAGCCGAGATGAATCGAACTCAGCCATAGCACTTGCGTCTTCCCAAAGCTCAAAGAGCGGCTGCAGCGCGCGTCGAGTCACGACCTCTTCCTTGTCGTCAAGCGCACATTGGACGATCCGAAACATAGAAAGCCCATTCGGTCAAATAGTCTGGCTGCATCGCAATACATTGGATTTGTTGCAACGGTCTGACAATCGCAGGCTCCGTGTGGATTGCATTGCATGATCAAGAGAGCTCGGGTTCTCGCGTCCCTGCTGGTGCCGCCGACCCAAGGCGGTATTTAGACACTACCATTATTGGCGGAATCTGTGCATATTGCGTGCATGGAGCAGGATCTACCTCGCGACTTCGCCTGCCCGCGCTGCCAGGCGCGCTACAAGATTGTCCGGATGCGGTCGGAGCCGGGCATCGTTCACCAGATGCTGCAATGCAGGGTGTGCGAGGAGCAATTGGCGTCCACCGAGAACGATCACCTCTTGAAGTATTTCCTGGTAAGCCGCCCTGCGCCGAGGGGTTCTTTCCCTTAAGCGGACGAGTGGCGCCTCAATCGTATCAGGTCGGAACCGTTCGAGGCATGGGGGAGGTTACCCTGGTCGCGGCTCGCAGTAACTTGGTTCGGGCTCGTCGCGCTCGAACGAGAATGCCCCTGCCCGTGATCGGACTCTGGCAAGGCTTGCCCCCTGCTGCAATGCAATCGTGCCAGAGCCGGTCGGGGCGCAGCGCGCGCGAGCGAAGGCCGACCAGATGTTTCATTGCGATCGTGCACCAGAATCCGAGCTGCGGAAAATCCCGTTTCGGCATGGGCAAGCGCGGCATTGCAATCGTATCGGTGTTGTCGAGGTAGTCGCGCAAAAAGGCGCCTGTGCCCGGGTCGTCCTCGTGGGCAAGCATCACCCTCGTGCCATTGAATTTCACGTCATAGATCAACCAACCGCGCATCCTCGACAGATGTGCGATGGCCTTGACGTGGTGATAACGCCCCCACGCCAGCAGCCGCACCCACCATCGGCCCGGATTCTTGCAGAATACGAGAATCCAGCTGGGTTCAATGAGATCGGCGCAACTGTTCATGCAGCATGGGCGCTTATCCTCGTATTGTAATGCCGCAATGTCAGAACCGTGTCACTATTTCGACAGAGCATGTCCGTTCCAGGCACCGGCCCAAAAAATCCCGCAGCTGCGGCCCGCTTCGGCTCGGTTTGACCCCTAATTCCTCATTGCAAAATGCAGCTCGCTTCATTGAATTGAGTCGCTCAGCGGGCGCCCGTAAAGACGCTCGCCGAGAAAAAATGACCTTCTGTCAAAAAAATGTCTTGCAACTGCTGACGACAACGACTATGTGGCGCGTCGCCCTATTTCGCACGTGCCTGTGGCCGTGTGTCGGTCGGTGGGCATCCGGACAAGAGGCCGGACAGCCGCCTGAGGGAGGAACTCCTTCCTCAACACCGTGACCGGCAGCCGGAGGCGAAACCGGCGTACCTCGCGCTCAACGGGGGACGCGGCTCAAAGCAACGACGGAGCGGGCTTTTTTGGTCTCGCTGGCCCTCCAAAGGTCAGCACCGAAGAGGCTTGTCCTTCTTTGCCTGCCGTGCGGACGGGATCTCCCCGCTCCAATCCAAGGCAGCATTTCGGGTGAAATGCCCGCGCGCTTGCTCCGTGTCTCCATCGCACGGCCGGCGCGCAGCACATAGGCCCGAAGTCGCCGGTCGATCGCACAAGCGCGGTCGGCCGAACGTAAGCCTGGGCCGTCAAGCCCTTCGAACTTGGATAAAGGAGCGTCGCATGACCGAACGCATCCGTGAATTCCTGCGCCGTCGCCGCACCCAAGGTGTGGACAATGGGCCGTGCCTCGTCGTCGATCTCGATGTCGTGCGCGAGAATTACCAGGCCTTCGCGAAAGCTTTGCCCGACAGCCGCGTGTTCTACGCGGTCAAAGCCAATCCCGCACCCGAACTGCTGGCATTGCTGGTTTCGCTCGGCTCCTGCTTCGATGCTGCCTCCGTGGCGGAGATCGAGATGGTGCTCGCCGCCGGAGCCACCCCCGACCGTATCTCCTTCGGCAATACGATCAAGAAGGAGCGCGACATCGCACGCGCGTATGCGCTCGGCATTCGGCTGTTCGCGGTCGACTGCAAGGCCGAAGTGGAGAAGATCGCGCGCGCCGCGCCCGGCGCCCAGGTCTTCTGCCGGTTCCTCTTCGGCTGCGCCGGCGCGGAGTGGCCGCTGTCGCGCAAGTTCGGCTGCGACCCCCAAATGGCTGTCGAGGTGCTCGACCACGCCCGTGCGAGCGGGCTTGATCCGTTTGGTGTCTCCTTCCATGTGGGCTCGCAGCAGCGCCGGACGCAGGCATGGGACGAGGCGCTCAAGTCAGCGGCGGCGATCTTTCGCGCCTGCTCCGACCGCGGCATCAATCTGTCGATGGTCAACCTCGGTGGCGGCTTCCCCACCAAGTACCTGCGGGAGATTCCCGCCCTCGAAAGCTACGGCCGCTCGATTTTTCGCGCGTTGCGCAAGCATTTCGGCAACCGGATTCCGGAAACGATCATCGAACCCGGTCGTGGTCTCGTCGGTAATGCCGGCGTGATCGAGGCCGAGGTCGTTCTCGTCTCGAAGAAAAGCGAAAACGAGGAGGTGCGCTGGGTCTACCTCGATATCGGCAAGTTCGGTGGACTGGCCGAGACCATGGATGAATCCATCCGTTACCCCATTCGCACCCCGCGCGATGGAGATGAAGTCGGTCCCTGCGTGCTCGCAGGTCCGACCTGCGACAGCGCGGATGTCCTCTACGAAAAGCGGCCGTATGCGCTGCCGATCAGCCTGGAGATCGGCGATACGGTGCTGATCGAAGGAACCGGCGCCTATACCGCGACCTATGCGTCGATCGCTTTCAACGGCTTCGCGCCGCTGCGAACCTATCACATCTA
>CATPCO010000318.1 GCA_955652925.1 uncultured Xanthobacteraceae bacterium
ACGAACGGATGATCTGCGCATACTTTAGATCTGGTGAGTGTCGATGCTGCTGTCAATGGGGACTGGCGCGCGAAGCGTGTGAGTTCCAATGATAACTATTTCAACCCACGCGCCCCGCATGATCCCTTCTGAGCACCTTTCCCGGCAGCGCGCCAGTATGAACGGAATTTTCGACCACTATCCCGCCGTTGACCAGAACGGCGGTGTGGCTTTCCATCGCGCGATTGAGCGCCTCGGCGCCATCACCTCACGTCCGGTCCTTGGCGGTCTCCACCATCAATATTGCAGAATCTAATTTTCGGCACACACAACGGTGCTCGGGGCGTAAAGCCGTGCCGTGGCGTGTGCCGCACCCGGTGAGCACGGAGCCAGACACGCAGCGTCCTGTCTTGAATTGTATCCCGTCAATAAAGAAGCATAAGCATTCAAGGGGCATAATAGGCCGTGGCCGGAGGCCCTTCCCGCCTTCGATCGGCAGATCAAAGGCTTCGCGTTGCATGATGCGATGCTGACGGGGGTCGAGACCCGACATTTTGCATCACCGCTAGGCTTCGAATCGAGGATCAATGTTGGATGGCACGAACAGCGAAGCGAAGGCGGCGGCTGGGCCATACCGGCACAAGGGGCCGATGTATGGTGAATCACCGCTGGCAAAGAGCGTGACGTCGTGCCCGAGGGCGACGAGTTCCTCGGTGAGCCAGTAGATCAGGCGCTCCGTGCCGCCATAGAGCTTCGGAGTATTGCCTCTGTCAGCGGAGCTCTTTGCGCAATGCGCATGGAAGGGTTCTTCCTTTTATGCATGGCGGATGCCCCCCTTTCGAGATTCCACCTAAAACAAACCGGGCATGAACCAATTTCCCTGGAAACCTATCGCCGGTTCTCGCGTTTGATGAATCTGTGGTGCGTGCGCAACCGAGCGGGGAGCTTCAAGCCGTATGAAAGACTTGTGTCGGTATGCCCATCGGCCTCTGGCATTTCTCGCTCATTATGTCATAGCGCGACCGATAGCCCATGCCGTGATCGTGACCGCAGTTGTTGCCGCCGTGACCTGCTCGGTGGGTGCACAATATGGCGTCAAGATCCTGGTCGATGCATTGAGCGGAGGTCTCGCCGGCACCAGCAGTGCCGCTCATGCCTGGTCGGGGTTTCTGCTTCTGGCGAGCCTGATTGCGGCGGATAATCTCCTTTGGCGGCTTGCCAGTTGGATTGCCAGTTCTGCCTTTGTCGGCGTCACCGGCGACCTGCGACGCGATTTGTTCCGGCACCTCACAGGACATGCACCGAGCTTCTTTGCGGATCGCATGTCCGGGACATTGACCAGCCGGATCACGGCAACCTCCAATGCCGTCTATACGCTCGAGAACATGTTCGTGTGGAACGTCATGCCGCCGTGCATGGCAACCGTCGTGGCGATCGCATTTGTTGCGTCCGTGAGCATGGCCATGGCTGGCATATTGATGGTCCTGGCTGCGATTCTGGTGTGCACGATGTTCCGCCTTGCAGCCGCCGGCAGGCCGCTGCATCACGACTTTGCGGATAGGGCAGCGGCGGTCGATGGTGAAATGAGCGACGTCGTCGGCAATATGCCCTTGGTGTGGGCGTTTTGCGGCATCGCGCGCGAGCACAGCCGTCTCGATGCCACCATCGACCGGGAAATGTCGGCGCGCCGCCGGAGCCTCATCTACCTGGAAAAGCTGAGGCTGTTCCATGCCGCGGTCACGGTGGTCCTGACGATCGCTCTCTTGGCCTGGGCTATCGTGCTTTGGGAGAACGGCGCCAGCACTGCGGGCGACGTCGTGCTTGTGTGCACGCTGGGCCTTTCCATATTGCACGCCACGCGGGATCTGGCGGTGGCGCTTGTGGACGTCACGCAACACATCGCACGGCTCTCGGAGGCCCTCGCGACGCTTTTGGTTCCACATCGGTTACGCGATCAGCCGCAGGCGAGGTCGCTGGCGCGACCAGGTGCCAGCGTCGCCTTCGAAAACGTCTCCTTTACTTATCCCGACGGCCGAAGAGTTTTCACGGACTTCAGCCTGCACATTGAGCCTGCCCAGCGCGCAGGCTTTGTCGGCCCATCAGGCTGTGGGAAATCGACTCTCTTTGCTTTGCTGCAACGTTTTTACGATGTGCAGGACGGGCGTGTGCGCATTGGTGGCCAAGATATCTCGCAAGTCACACAGGAGAGCTTGCGGGCGGCTATCGCCGTCGTTCCCCAGGACATTTCGCTGTTTCACCGCTCGATCATGGAGAATATCCGATATGGGCGGCCGCAGGCATCCGATGCAGAAGTGTTCGAGGCGGTTGCCGCGGCCAATTGCAGTGATTTCGTCGAAAGTCTGCCGGAGGGCCTCTCAACGATCGTCGGCGATCGGGGCGTGAAGCTGTCACTTGGGCAGCGCCAACGGCTGGGCATTGCCCGCGCCTTCCTCAAGAACGCGCCAATTCTTTTGCTCGATGAGGCGACTTCGGCTCTCGACAGCGAATCCGAGGAAGCAGTTCGGCAGGCATTGGACCGCTTGATGGGCAGCCGGACCGTCATTGCGATTGCGCACAGGCTATCGACCTTGCGAAGCTTCGATCGGATCGTGGTGCTGCGATCGGGACAAGTCTGTGAGGAGGGGTCGCCGCAGATGCTGGTGCGAAGCAAGGGGGTCTATTGCAACTTGGTGCAGGGCGAGGTTGCCCGACTTGTCAAACAGGCGGCCTGACGAGCGATGAGGCCCCCTTGCGAGCGAGATTGCCAGTTCCCTGATAGGCGCAGTGGGCGATGACCGCCATTTGCTGGAGCTATTGACGCAGCATTGGCGTTGCCGGGTGCGTTTAGCCAGATGCTTGACTGAAAGTGAAAAATGAGAGCGTGCCTGCGTGTGCCCATTCACTCAAAGCCAGGCCGGTGAATTTTCACAGTGCAGCCGCACCCCCGATATTTTTCTTGCGTCGGCACATTGCGCGGTCGTTGATCCAGTAGTCGGTGCTGGCGGGCATGGCCAGATGGCGGCGCGCTACGTAAGCCTTTGATGAGATGGCGCGTTGGACTTCTGATGCGGCGTGCCGATGTAGACATTAGGCCGCCGCCCGAGACGAAGAAGCGGTCATAATAGAGCGCAGGCACCCTGTGTTGGGCCGCAAGCGATTGCTGGGAGCATCGACTTACCGTAACCGATATCCGCGCTGGCCAGCCGGGCGACTCCTATTGTTTAGTGGGCGCACACTTCCCAATCGAGCCGCCAGTCGCAAGGCGACCGAGCTTTCGTAACGGCCGGCGGCATCCACTCCGCCGCGCTGACGACGTACAGCCCGGTCGGGTGCTCTGTCCTGTCGTAGCGTCGTCGGGTATGGCGGCAGCTTGCGGACGATCGGCATAGGTGGTCCAGAGCACGATGCCTGCTAAGAGC
>CATPCO010000319.1 GCA_955652925.1 uncultured Xanthobacteraceae bacterium
CCTGTTCGTGCGTCCAATGCAGGCGGCTTCCCCTTCGTTTGACATCATGCTGAAATTGATGGGGTCGCGCTCGTTCGCAGAGATCGAGAGCATGGTCGATGCATTCGCGCGCGAGCCCAACGGCAGCCTCATCGTCCTGCCCGATCTGAGCGCGTTCAACTATCGCGACGCAGTGATCGCACTCGCCGCGCGCTACCGCCTGCCCGCGGTTTACCCGTATCGTGTTTTTGTCGCGAGCGGCGGGCTGTTGTCATACGGCACCGACACGCCGGATATTTTTCGGCGCGCGGCCAGCTATGTCGATCGCGTCCTCAAGGGCGAGCGGCCGGCAGACCTGCCGGTGCAGGCCCCGACCAAGTACGAGTTCGTCATCAATCTCAAGACGGCTGCGGCGCTCGGGCTCGACGTCCCGCCGACGCTGCTCGCGCTGGCGGACGAAGTAATCGAGTAAAGCCTAGTCGCTAACGCGCGCGCGCTGCGTGATCGCTCGATCCGGTCGCGCCATTGCCGCGCAGATCCTGCTCAATGGTCAGCGCCGCGCTGCCGCCGAAACGCATACGGTAGACCTGCATGTTCTCCATCACGCGCTGCACGTAATTGCGCGTTTCCATGATCGGAATGCGCTCGACCCAGTCGACCGGGTCGACCTTCGGATCGCGCGGGTCGCCGAAGGTCTTGATCCATTCCTGCACGCGGCCGCGGCCCGCATTGTAGGCCGCAAACGCGAGCGCGTAATTGCCGCCGTATTCGTCGATCACCGCGCCGAGCTCGGCCGCGCCGAGTTGAAGATTGTAGGGCGAATCGTTCTTGAGGCGTTTGACATCGAACTTGCAGCCGAAGCGCTTGCAGGTATCGCGGCCGGCCACCGGCGTCACCTGCATGAGCCCCATGGCGTGGGCAGCCGACATGTCGGCCGGGTTGAACGAGCTTTCCTGGCGAATGATGGCAAAGAGCAAGGCGCTGTCGATGCCGGGTCCGATGGACGAATAGCGGGGCACCCCGAGCGTCGGAAAGGCGTAGTACTCCAGCGGCAACCCGCGGGCGAGCGCGGCCCTGCCGAGGTGGAGCATTCCGCGCGCGTCCTGGTGCTGCTCAGCAAGCTCGCCCAGGGCGGACAGCACGGCAACGTCGTCGAGTTTATCGCCCAGATCGGCCATGAATGCGAGCGCGAGCGCGCGCTCGTCAAGAGCGTAGAGAACGTCGAGCGCACGAACGAGCTCCAGCCGTTCCTCGCCCTCGTCTTGTTCCGGCTTGGCCGGCGGACCTCGAAGCGCAACGGTGCCGAGCCCAAGGCGCGCGCGTGCGAGCTGCCCGTAATAGGCCGCCGACGAATGCGCCGCCGCCTCGTACTGCGCGCGTGCGTCATCGTGCCGGCCTTGCGCCTCGATTACGCGTCCAAGCCAGTAGTGGCATCGCGCCAATGACGTGGGATGCCTGCTCGCTTGCGGGATGCGAGCAAAATGCGTCGCCGCCATGGGCGGATCATTCAAGAACCGCAGCGCGATCCAGCCCGCCATGAAATGCCGCTCGACACGGGAGTTCTCTTTGACCGGCTCGGCAGCATCGCGCACCACAAGGTAAGCTGAACGGGAATCGCCGATATCGAGCAGCCTGCGCGCGAGCACGCGCCGCTCCACCCACCACTCCTCGGCATCGTGAATCTCGGCAATGTCCGTGGGCGCGGACAGCATTGCCTCCGCCGCCGCGGCAACCTTGTTCTGGTGCCGCAGCGTATGGAGGCGAGCGAACAGGTAGCCGGCATCCTCGTGCGCTTCCGCCGGCACGGCTTCGAGCAGCTTGCGGGCATTGCCGCCTTTGCCGTTGATGGCGATGCGCAGGCGCGCGATCGCAACACTCAGCGCGCCCAGCCGGCGCGCGGCGCGCAGCGCGCTTTCGTGGTCGTGGGCGAAGAGCCTCTTCTCCATCCGCGCCTTCTGATCGGCGCGGCTCAGCAGGTCGGAATAGCTTTTGAGCACCTGCTCTTCGAGATCGGCGGACATGGGGTCGTTGCGCCACGCCTCCCGGATGAGCGCGCTGGCGGCCTCCGTCTCGCCATCCGCCAGCAACGCGCGCGCCAGGCTGAGGCGACCCTTGGGAGTTTGCGGCCGAGCGTCCTGGAAAAAGCTTCTCACTTGCTTGGGCGGCGGACGCTCCGTCCATAGCTTCTCCTCCGCGTAGCGGCGGAGCATTCCGACACTCGGCCAGCCCGGATTGCGTGCGATGAAGGTTAAGTAACGCGTGCTCTCAGCCGTGCTGTTGTGGCTGCGCAGGATGATCCACTCGACGAGCTTGCGCGCAGCCGGGTCGGTGATTGCGGCCTCAATCTGCGTGGCCTGCTCGGTACCGCCGTGGTGCAGGGTCTCGATTGCCCGCTTGACCAGCGCGACGTTCGGGTCGGAGGGCTCGGGTACCGAAGCCGCCCCTGCCTGCGTCGTATTGCTCTCATCGCTATCAGCGACTGTCGACTTCTTCTGCCTTTTCTTCTCTTTGGACCTAGCCGCTTTCTTCCCGAGCTTCACCGGCGTTTTTACCGTGATGGCGGGCTCGGTTGTGATTGTGTCCGGAGCCTTCGAGGTCCGGGCCGCGTAACTGATTGTTGCGCACAGGCCAACAGCGCAAGCGAGCGCAACAGCAAGCGCGGTGCGGCGGCGCATCAGTCTGATTTTCCCCCGGTGACCCCGCCGGACCACACGGTGCTCCGGCGCTGTATTATTGATGGTGAAATGTCCCTACCTCGCGATTTAGGCGGAAAAGGGCCGCGCTTTTTGCCGCCTCCCCCGCTGACCGGTCCCTGTGAGTCCTATATTATCCGATGCGGTTGAGATTCCCGGATCAAATGCCAGTTCATAATTTGAGGCGGCGTGATTTTATCGCTCTTGCGGGCGCAGCGGCTGCTTCCCGGCCGCTTGCCTCGTATGCGCAGCCTAACATGCCGCTTGTCGGGATTCTTGCGACCAGTGCGCCTGAGGTGATTGCGCTGCGTTTAAATGCCTTTCGCGACGGACTTCGGGTTCACGGCTATGTCGAGGGCCAGAATGTCAGGCTTGCCTATCGTTGGGCAGAGGCGAGCAGCAATCGCCTGCCGGAGCTTGCGGCCGAGCTGGTTCATTCCGGCGTAGCCGTCCTGGTTGCCGCTGGTGGCACGGCTTCGGCGGTGGCCGCGAAGGAGGCGACGGCGGAGATTCCAATAGTGTTTGGCATCGCCGCCGATCCCGTTGCTCTGGGACTGGTCGTAAGCCTCAACCAGCCGGGCGGCAACGCGACCGGTGTGACAAGCATGAATATCGAGGTCGGGCCGAAGCGGTTGGAACTGCTGCACGAGCTGCTGCCCTCGGCGACGGCAATGGCCCTCCTCGTGAACCCGACCTTGCGCGATCTTGCAGAACCGATCGAGCGCGTGTCGCAGGAAGCAGCCCTGACGCTCGGTTTGCAGCTGCATGTTTTGCATGCAAGCAGTCCGACCGATTTCGACGCCATGTTTGAAAAAGCGCGCAAGCTTGGAGCGGGCGCTTTCATCATCGCGCCGGACCAGCTGTTCACGGCTCACAGCAGCGAGCTCGCAGCACTGAGCATCAAGCATGCGCTGCCCACAATCTACGAATTTCACCAGTTCGTGGCGGCCGGCGGCCTCATGAGCTATGGCAGCAGTGAAACGGAATACTACCGGCTCGTCGGCAACTATGCCGGACGCGTGCTTAAGGGCGACAAACCCGCCGATCTACCGGTTCAGCAGGCAACCAAAATTGAGCTGCTCATCAACCTGCGGACAGCCAAGGCGCTGGGCATCACGGTTACGCTTCCTGTCCTCGGCCGCGCCGACGAGGTGATCGAGTAGCGCGACCCTCCCGCCAACAGTGGTCGTAGGATGGGCAAAATCGCCCTTCGAAGCGGTACCAATTGCGGGACAGCGATGAGCGATGAGCGATTTGCCCACGCGCCGGCTCATACACCGGAAAACCAGTTATAGCCGCGGTCTTCCCAGAAGCCGCCGGGGAAGCGGTTGGTCACGTACATCGCTGTGATCCATTTCGGGTTCTTGAAGCCGAGCTTGGTCGGAATACGAAGCTTGAGCGGATATCCATAACGGGGCGCGAGAATCTCGTCTGAAATCTTGCAGGTGAGGAACGTCTGCGGATGCAGCGCCGACGCCATATCGATGCTGGAATAATACCCGTCTGCGCATTCGAAGCCGACATATCGGGCGGTGAGATCGGCGCCGATGCGCTGCAGGAAAATGCGCAATGGCACGCCGGTCCATTTGCCGATCATGCTCCAGCCCTCGACGCAAACATGCCTCGTCACCTGCGATTCCTGCGGCAGAGCATACAGCTCCCGCAAGCTCCAGGGCGTGCGGCTGTCGATGAGCCCGGAGAGACCGAGCTTGTAGGTTACAGGATCGATTTTCGGAATGAGATCCTCGCCGAAATAGGCGTTGTAGCGAAAATCCGTCACCGCCTTGCTTTCGGGATAGGTCGGCATCAGGCGCCTCGAATTGAACAGCGCAGCCTGTGCGCCATCGTTCCAGCGCGAAATGCCGTTGAGCACGCCTTGCACGGCGCTCGTATCTGTGACGTCGCAGCCCGTGAGCAATGTCAGTGCGCCCAGGCTCAGCCCTTGCCGGAGGAAAAGCCGGCGCTCGATCCCACGCGCTTTGCTGCTCGTTTGCAGCAGTTCCCTTGATCGATCGATCGATTCGCTCGGTTCGGCTTTGCTCATTGATTACTCTCGTCGTGCAGCTTGATCGATGACTGATCGCCCCGTGATCATTGCGGGCAGCGTTTTCGGGACAATAATGACGAGTGCGATATGCACTGCCAGGAAGAGAACGATCACCGCCATCCCGATAAAGTGAATCACGCGAGCGGCCTCGAAGCCCCCGAGCAGCCAGGCAAGCTCCTGCAATTGGCCGGGCTTCCAGATCGCAAGCCCCGAAAGCACCATAATGACCCCGGCGGCGAGCACGCCGAGATAGAGCGTCTTCTGCACCGCGTTATAGGTTCCGAGCCGGTGCGGCAGCCGCAAACGCAGCGCGGCAACCGCGTCGCGCAGGAAAGCAGCCGGACCCACTGGGAACAGCGTGCGCCGGAAATGTCCGGAAACGATCCCGTAGCTCACATAGACAAGACCGTTGATCGCGAGCAGCCACATGCCCGCGAAGTGCCATTGCAGCGCGCCCGCCAGCCCATCCTCGTTGTGAATGTCCACGGATCCATCGTAGCTGCCGCCGAGCGTGAGCTCGACCGGAAAGCGGAATGGAAAGATGGGCTCGGAATTGTAGATGCGCCATCCGCTCATGATCATGACCAGCATTGCCAGCGCGTTGAGCCAATGGGTTACGCGCACCGTCGCGGGATGGATAATGATCTTCGATCCGCCCTGCGGCACTACGGCCGTGACTTCGGTCAAGGTGCGCCTCCGCTCCCCTCAAGGGGCAGAAGTCCGGCCGATCGCAGAGTTGCCCTGGCTTCGCGCGATTGTACAAAGGTGCGGAAGGGTGCGGTATCCGAGGCTGGGTTTCGCGCCTCGGCCATCACGTAGCTGATCGGCGGCTCCTGGTCGGACAATGCAACGGTGAGCGCAACCCGGTCGATCGCGTCGGTTGCATAGACGATTCCGAACTCAACCTTCTTGGTCGCAAGCAGGTTCATCACGCCGGCCGAGCTTTCCGCGATGAGCACGGTCTTGTCGCCCTGGTGCGCCGTTCGTCCCAGCTTGCGCAGGAAATCGAGCGCGCGCGCACCGCCGGGATCGCGGTCGGGATTGGCAATCGCAATCGTCTTGCCCGTAACGAGGGCAGGGACATCGGCGGAAGTCATTGCTCGCGGCACCGCCGGCTCGTTGCCGACAAGAATCACGGGATTGCGAAAAACCGGCACGAGCGTGGCGCCGTGAACAATGTCGCGGTGCGCAGCCTCGTCCGCCGCTCCGCCCGCGGGCGCGAAGATCACATCACAGCGCGCACCCCGCTCGATCTGCGCATACGAAAGATCGGTTGGCGCCACGAGCACGTTGACACGCGTGCCGGAGCGCCCATTCCACAGCGTGCCCAGAGATCGCAGCGCATTTGCCAGCGTCGGCTCGCCGTAGACGACGAGGTCGCGCCCGTCCGCGACGGCCGGGAGCACAAGCGCAATAATGCAAACGAACGTCGAGACGACCACCCGATGGATGCGCCGGAGAGAGCTGTGAGACTGCGCCTGAGCACCGTCGCCAAAGTCACGCACCGGTTCATCCCTCGACATCCAGCCTGCGAACAATGGCAATGGCGCAAAGGGTGAACAAGTCACGTTATGGCGAGCCGAATTTGAGAAGCGGTTGATCGCAATTTCCGCACAGCACATCGCGCGCCTGCTTGAGCCAGTGCAACCAGCTGTAATGACCGTTGGCAGTGCCTTGCCCAATCAGACGCTCGATCTCGGCGCGCAATCCGAGACCACGTTCGCCGCGACCGGCGGCCGCGAGGGCCGTGATGCGTGCCGCGATGAATTCGACCAAGGGCAGCGGCTCGGCTGATGTGGCGGCATGGATCGCGTCCGCGCATCGTTGCGCCGCCACCCAGTTTCCTGCCTCGACATGGGCATCCCCGGCGACGCGATAATACCAGATCCGGTTGTGGCCAACGCTGCCGGTGCGAAGCACCGCCTCCCCTTCTGCAAGTGCGGCCGCTCGGAGCGAGGAATCGTCTGTTGCACGTGCAAGCAACGCCAGCGCGTAAGGCCCGTTGAAGCCCATGCCCAGCTCGCGCGAGATCGCCAGCGCATCTTGCGCCAGCGCCAGCGCATCCGCGCGCCGGCCTTGAGACAGCGTGCATTCGGCAAGCTGAGTGAGCACGTTCGATTCATAACGCCGGGCCCCCAGTGCGCGGGACTGGGCAAGTGCGTCCGGCAGGTATTTCAGCGCTTCGTCCGGCTGTCCGCTGTTGATGAGCACCACGCCGAGCGATTGCGTTGCAAACATCGCCGTGTGCGGGTTCTCCGCCTGCAGCGCGATTCTACGCGCCGTTTCAATCGCCGTCACCGCCTCGGGCGCGCGCTGCAGATAGACCAGGCAATGCCCGATCATGATGCGGTTAGGCAGCGCGACCCGGCCGTAGCCGTGCGCGTCGCACAGAGAAACGCAGTCCTGGAACGCCTTGAGCGCGGTGCGCATGCGGCAGGCCGAGTAATGCGCATCGCCCAGCCCGCTCAACGCTCGCGCCCGCCATTGCGGGCTGTCGGCCCGTTCGGCGGCAGCAAGGGCGGCCTGATGCTCGCGCAGGCAGGCGTCGGCGTTTCCCTGCGCGAAGAAGATGTTTCCGCGATAGTAGTGAATCTGGGATTGTTCCAGCACGAGGCTTTCGGCTTCGGCGCGCTGCTGCGCGGCCGCCAGCGCGGAGAGGGCCGGCTCGGTCCGGCTCAACAGGCGATTGGCCGCTGCAATACCGATAGAGGCAGCACACTGGTCGCGCCCGCTTGCGGCCTCGGAGATCGCCAGCTCGAACGCAGCAAGCGAGTCCTGCGCTCGCCCGGCCTCGCGCAGATAGTCGCCTTGCAGGATATCGAGAGCAAACCGATCGCTCTGCTCTGTCGCGATTGCGCGTCCCCGTTGCGCGAGCGCAAGCGCGCGATCGTAGTGATAATCGAGCGCCTGCGCGCAGGCTGCGGCGCCATAGGCTTGCGCCGCTCCGGCGTCGTTTGCGCGCTCGAGATGCTCCGCATGAAGCACCAAATCACGGTCCGCGTACCAATCAGCGGCAGCGCGATGGAGCACGCGCCGCCGCTCATGCGTAATTGAGGAATAGACCCCGTCGCGCACCAGGGCATGAGCAAATAGCAGCTCCGCACCGTCCGGCCGTATCATCTGGTGCCGCAGCAGGGCGGAAGGGACGAAGCCGGGATTGCCGATGAGCGCGCGGACGAGATCGAGCGAGAACCGCTGGCCTGCGATCGAGGCGGCCTGGAGAGCGGCCTTGTCGCGCGGATCGAGCCGGTCCATGCGCGCAAGCACAAGCGATTGCACGGAAGCGGGCACCTCCTCCGCGCCCTCTTCGCCATGGCGCAGGAGCTGCTCCAGAAACAGCGGGTTGCCCTCGGATCGATCAATGCAACGCTGAAGCCGCGCGTCATTTGCGATCCGCAGGCGTTGAGCAAACTCCGACGCTTCCTCCGGCCGCAAAGGCCCGAGATCAAGCGACGTTACTCCGGCGCGCGCACGCCCGCGCCAAGCCTCATCGAGCGGGTCGCCTTCAACGCGCGAGGTCATTGCAAGGATGAGCGGGCACGTGCTCGCGGCATCGGCAACGGTTGCGAGATTGTCGAGCGTATTCGGTTCCGCCCAATGCAGATCCTCCACGATCAGGAGCATCGGCCCGCGCGCGCTCATGCTACCCAGAAGCGTGGCGGCAACCCGGCGTTTGCCACGGTCACGCGCCGCGCCGTCCATGGCATCATAGAGCGTGCGCTGCTCCGGTGGTTGCGGCAGGTCGAGAAGGTCATTGAGGAAGACCAGGTCATCGGGTGCTGCGGTAGCGCAGGCGATCGCATTCGCTGCCGCGGCGCGGCGCTCGGCTTCCGGCGCAGCCGCAGGCACGCCGAGCACGCTTGCAATGAGTGCACGAAGCGCATCGCGCCCTTGGCCCGCTCCAAAATCGAGAATGAGCGCGACGTGACAGGAAAATCCGCGTGCTCGCGCTTCCTCGGCGAACACTTGCGTCAGGCGGGTCTTGCCGATGCCGGCTTCGCCGCGGATGTAGACGACTGCGCCGTGCCGGGATTGCGCAACGCCGTCGAGCATCGACTTCAACATGGCGATCTCGCCACGGCGGCCCACCAACGGCACGGCGGCGGCCGTTGCTGGCCCGGAGCGCGCGCCGATCACGCGCCATACGCGCGCCGGTGCGTCGAGCCCTTTGAGCGTAACCTCCCCCATGGATTCGAGCTCGACCAACTGCTCCACCGCCTGCTTGATTGAATCGGAAATGAGCGTTTCGCCGGCTTGCGCCCGCGCCTGCAGACGAGCGGCGAGATTCACCGAGCCGCCAACGACGCCGTAGGCAGCTTTGAGGCTGCTGCCGGTGCTGCTTGCCATTACCGTCCCCGCGGCAATCCCGATATGGACCGCAAGCGCGATGCCGATATCGGCGCTCACCTCGCCGACAACGCGGTGAATCTCTCGCGCCGCTTCGACTGCGCGGTAGGGATCATCCCCGTGTGCCACGGGCGCGCCGAATACGCCCATGACGTTGTCCCCGATATGGCGCTCGATCGAGCCGCCATAGCGGATAACTGCATGATCCACGGCCTCGAAGAAGCGGCCGAGAATGCGATGGGTCTCTTCGGGATCGCGCCGAGCCGCGAGCGAGGTATAGCCCGATAGATCAGCGAACAGGATACTGACCTGCCGCCGTTCGCTGACATCCTGGGGTTCCATCGCCCGCCCTGCGCCGGGCGCGTTCGCAGCTGCGGGCTGCGCCTCGATCGCTGCTCCGCATCCGCCGCAGAAACGCTCGTCCGCGTCGTTAAGAAATCCGCAGGCACTACAGGCACGGGGAAGCACGGCACCGCACGCGGCGCAGAAACGTCTGCCGGGACGGTTCTCCGCATCGCAGCGCAGGCAGCGTATCGCATTGTCCATGGCGGCCGGCATATGATCTTATGCGGTTATCGTGCCGCTGCAATGCCGCGCTGCTTCCATGGCGGCCGCAGCCGCTGGCAACCGCGCAAGAATTCGGGTAATCAGAAATCAAACCAATCGCTTGAAGCAGCAGCCGATGAGCTCACATTGAGCTCATGAATGAAGGGAGATGATCATGTCGTATACGCTTGAGCAATTCGCGGCCGATTGCCGGGCAGCCCTGCTCAAAGATCCCGGCCCAGCCGGTCGCGAGCTGGTGCGCCAATACACGCAACGCGCTTGCGCCGATCCGCAGTTCGTCGCCAAGCACCTCGGTCCGGATGCGGATTGCGAGCGAGAGATCCTCTATGAGGATCCGGAACTGCATTTCTGCATTCTCGCGCACGTTTATAAGGGGGCGAAGAACAGCCAGCCGCATGATCATGGACCGAGCTGGGCGGTATACGGCCAGGCTGCCGGCGTGACCGAGATGACCGATTGGCGGCTTGTTCAAAAGCCCGCAAACGGGCAACCCGGCAAAGTTGCGAAGGTACGCACCTACGAGCTCAAGCCCGGCATGGCTTACGTCTATGGCGAGGGCGCCTTGCACTCGCCGCGTCGCGAGGGCGAGACCCGGCTCATCCGCATCGAGGGGATCGATCTCAGCAAGATCAAGCGCGACAAGTTTGAAGCGGCGGCATAATCGCGGCCGCCCAATATTTGAATCATGGCAGTTCAGGCCGGGAGGAATCAATTCATGGCCAGAGCCTTGAAACGCGCGACGGTTGCCCCCAAAGGCATGGGGCTCAATGATTTCGTCGCCCAGGAGGAAGGCTTCTTCGCAGCTGAGGGACTCGAAGTCGAGTTCGACTGGAAGACGTTCCGCGGCACCCAGTCGAGCTGGAAAGGCCTCAACTATTTCGAGCGGCCGCAGGACCGGCCATATAGCAAGGACAAGCACGACGTAATCCAGGGCGCCTGCGCCTGGGGCAGCATCTGCAACGCCAGCGCCGGCATGGGGCGGTTTGTGCCCGACGCCTATGGCCTCTCGCCCTGGGCGATCTTCGTGCGCCCTGATTCAAAAATCCAGCGGCCGGAGGACCTCAAGGATGTCGCGGTCTCGGTCGGCATGCGCGCCGGCAGCCATTTCAACGTGCCTTATCGGCTGGAAAAATATCTGCCGCTCGAAAACATCAAAACGGTCAACACCGGCGGCTTCGGGGCGCGTCTGCAAGCGCTGCTCGATGGCGAGGTCGAGGCGGCAAGCCTGCTGCCGCCGCAGATTGCGATGGCCGAGCAGCTGGGGCTGCGCAAGATCATCGAGGACACGTTCCACACGCTGTGGTGGGTGCCGCCGGCGGCGGAGCCGGACGTGGTGCTCGCTTATCTGCGCGCGCTCGACCGCGCCGAGAAAGCCTTGCAGGCGGACCTTGAGAAATATCTGCCGCTTTGGAAGCTCGCCGTTCCGGCCGAATTCGAGAATTATCACCCTTGGGATTTGCGCAAGTTCGGCCGCGGCGAGAAGTTCATCTATCAGGCGATACCGCGCGCCGAATTCGATGAAGTGATGGATCAGGTCAAACGCTGGGGCCTTGATCAATATCTCAAGGACCGCAGCTACGAGCACCTGAGCTTTTCGGTTTCAGATACCGGACATTCATGAAGAACATAAATCCCAATCCTTTCACCACCCGCCCTGAAATCGACGGCACCTTCGGCGTCGTCGCCGCGACGCACTGGATCGCCACCGCCGTCGGCATGGCCACCTTGGAAAAGGGCGGCAATGCCTTCGATGCTGCCGTCGCGACCGCGTTTACGCTCCAGGTGGTTGAGCCTCATCTCAATGGCCCGGGCGGCGAGGTGCCGATCATCTTGCATGTCGAGCGGACCGCGAAGACCGAGGTGATATGCGGGCAGGGCGTGGCGCCGGCGAAAGCCACCATTGCGCATTACCGCGGGCTTGGTCTCGATATGGTGCCGGGCACGGGGCTGCTTGCTGCCTGCGTGCCCGGCGCGTTCGACGCCTGGATGCTGCTGTTGCGCGATTACGGCACCATGCGGCTTGCGGATGTGCTTGCTCCCGCCATTGAATATGCCGCGAACGGCTATCCTTTGGTCGAGCGGGCAAGTGCAACCATCGCAACCGTCGCCGATCTCTTCTGCAAGCACTGGCCCTCGTCGGCAGCGGTGTACCTGCTGCCAGGTAACAAGGTCCCGCCGCCGGGAACGCTCTTTTCCAATCCGATCCTGGCCTCGACCTATTCTCGCATTCTGAATGAAGCTCAGCGCGCCGGCGGCGATCGCGTTGCCCAGATCGAGACGGCGCGCAGATGCTGGTCGCAAGGTTTTGTTGCCGAGGCCATCGACCGCTTCTGCCGCACGCGTCCTTGCATGGATACGACCGGCGAGCCGCACCACGGCGTGCTCACGGGAGATGACATGGCGCGCTGGCAGGCCCATGTCGAAACGCCGCTGAGCTACGACTATCGCCGCTTCACGGTCTACAAGCCGGGCCCCTGGTGTCAGGGCCCGGTGATGCTCCAGCAACTTGCGCTGCTCAAGGCCTTCAATCTCGCAGAAGATCATCCGACCAGCGCGCAGTTCGTGCATCACCTGGTCGAATGCTCAAAGCTCGCCTATGCCGACCGCGAAAAGTTCTACGGCGATCCGGATTTTGTCGAAGTCCCCATGCAGACGCTCCTCTCCAACGCCTACAATGACGAGCGCCGCAAGCTCGTCAGTGGCGAAGCCTCGCATGAATTGCGGCCGGGCTCGATCGAAGGCTTCGGGTCGGTGGTGAAACTGCGCCGTGCGCAAAGCGGGCCGCGCTCCGCCGTGGGCGCCGGCGAACCGACGGTCGGACGGCTCGGCGAGATGCGCGGCGATACCGTGCATTTCGACATTGTCGACAAGGCCGGCAACATGATCTCGGCGACGCCCTCGGGCGGATGGTTACAGTCCTCGCCGGTCATTCCAGAGCTCGGCTTCTGTCTTGGCACCCGCGCGCAGATGTTCTGGCTGGAAGAAGGGCATCCCAATTCGCTCGCGCCGGGCAAGCGCCCGCGCACCACGCTCTCGCCCACGCTGGCGTTGCGCGACGCGCAGCCGTATCTGGCGTGGGGCAGCCCCGGCGGCGATCAGCAGGACCAGTGGATCACCCAGATGCTCCTGCGGCACTCCGATTACGAAATGAATCTGCAGGAGGCGATCGACGCGCCGGCGTGGCACAGCGAGCATTTTCCGAGCTCATTCTGGCCGCGCACGGCGCGGCCGGGCGTGGTGGTCGTCGAGGGCCGCATGCCGAAGGCGACCGTGACGGAGCTCGAGCGCCGCGGTCACATCGTCGAGGTGGATGCGGACTGGAGCGAAGGGCGTCTCACCGCCGCGTCCCGCGACGGCGTGCGCCGCCGCGCCGCGGCCAATCCCCGCGGCATGCAGGGCTATGCCGCCGGACGATAAAGCCGCGCGGGACTGACGTACGGCCGCGTCACGGCGCGCGGCCACGAAATTGATTGCTCCGACGGCCGCTCGGCGGGTGGGAACGCGAACTTCGCGCCTTGGTTCGCGCCTTGGGAGGAACCTTCCGCCCCGCGATTTTCTGCAGATCGGGCAGCAAGGGGGAGTCTGCCTGGATGACTTCGCCAGCTCTGATCGCCATCCGCGGCTGGATGAGCCTGTCCGCGTCGAGCGTAACGCCGGTCGAATCCTGCAGTGTCCAGTGACCCGAAACGACGTCGACGATCGATAGATTTGCCGGGCGGCCGACCTCAATCGATCCGAACTCGTCCTTGACTTTCAATATCGCGGCGCAATTCGCGCTCGCCATCTTGACGACTTCCCCAAAAGCAACCCCCAACGCCAGCATCTCCGTCATCGCGTGCTGGAGCGAGTACGGCGACACGAACGTAAATTCGTCCTCTTCGTCCTCTTCGGGGACGACAATCTCCTTGTACCAGCTCTTGCCACAACCGCGGATGTTGTAGCCGTGCAGATCGGCTCCCACCGTAAACGGCATGATCCCGCTGTCGAGAACGCGGCGCGCCGTGTTGAAGCTGATATGGGATCCGCGGCCGACATCGAAGCGAACGCCGCGATCGAACAAATCGCGGATGATCGGATGCACCTTCCCCTGGGGTGTCAGCACGCCGCTCGGAAAGCGCGTGAACGGGTGCGCAAGGATATCGCCGGGCGCGAGCAGCGGCTCCATTTCACGCAGCACTTCCTCGGTTGCAACGGCCGTGCCCTTTGCCTCCGACCACAATGTGCCGAGATGAACGTAGACCGGCACTTCAAGCTGGCGCGCAGCAGCGATGGCCAAGCGCAAAGGTTCGAGCTTCCAGCGGGAATACCCGCCCGGCTCGGCATGCGCTTTGATTCCCTTGATGAGGTCGCTGTTCTCTCTTGCGGCGGTGACGATTGCCTTGGCGTCGACCCCCCAGGGGCCGTAAAGGTCCACATATTTGTGTCCGAGCATGCCGCCGGCCAGATAGGTGGAGACGAAGCAGTACGTCTTGGTTCGTGCCACCTCGGCAATGAATTTTCGAAAAGCCGCGATGGTGATGGCGCTGGCGCCGCCCTGATCGACCACCGCCGTGACGCCGGAGCGGACACCGACCAGATCGGCATTGATGCCGAAATCGCCGGTAACATGCTCGAAGACATGGCAATGGAAATCGATGAGACCCGGCAAAACCATCGCTCCATCTGCTGCGACGAGCTTTTTTGCCCGCATCCGGTCGAGCTTTCCGATGGCCGCGATCTTTGCATCGGTCACGGCAATGTCGCCCCTCTCGTTGATGCCGAGAACCGGGTCAAAGATGCGGGCGTTGCGAATCAGCAGATCGCATTGTTGGTTCATGACATACCTCCGGACGATCGTGAGCATTCAGGAAGCGGCGCAGCTGAACCGCCTGAGCGCGTACGCACCATGTTGGGCGCCACAACAGTGCCGGCCGCGGCCAGCATTGATCCGAGAGCGTCTCGACGATTGATGCGCAGCCTCATGGGAAGCGTCCTGAGTGGCTGCCTTGCATACTTGTAGCATTTGCGGGCCATACAGAGCACGATATAGTTCCCACCCGAGCGACCCTGCACAAGAAGGAAGGTGTCCATGGCTGCGGATCCGGCAATCCCGACCATCGACATGGCACCGCTGCGAATCGGCAGCGAGGCAGAAAAGCGCGAGGTGGCACATCGGATTGACGCAGCCTGCCGTAACACCGGCTTCTTCCTCGTGACCGGCCATGGCGTGTCCGCCGATCTCATCACCAAGGCGCGCCAGCGTGCGATTGATTTCTTCGCGCTGCCGCTCGACGACAAGATGAAGGTGCAGCGACCGGCGTCGAAGATCAGTCGCGGCTATAATTGGGTCGGTGACCGTTCAATTGCCTATTCGATGGGACAGGTGACCCCTCCGGACATTCAGGAGGCATTCGGCTTCGGTCAGGATCGTCCAGACCTTGCGGCCCGGGTCGATCCGGTGAGCGCCCAGATGTACGCGCCGAATATCTGGCCGCGACAACCCGCCGCGTTCCGCGAAACGCTGACGTCGTATTACGATGCCATGCAGGATTTGGCCACGCGTGTACTGCGTGCCATGGCCTTGGCGCTGGGTGTGAACGAGAATTATTTCGATGACAAATTCGATCGCCAGGCGAGCGTCTGCCGCATCATCCGCTATCCAGCCGTGAAGGAGCAGCCGCTACCCGGTCAGCTGCGCGCCGGTACCCACAGTGACTATGGCATCATGACGTTCGTGCGCGGCGACGACACGCCGGGTGGTTTGCAGGTCAAGCACAGAAGTGGCGAGTGGATCGACCTGCATATCCCGGCAGGAGATTTCGCCTGCAATATCGGCGATCTGATGATGCGCTGGTCGAACGACCGGTGGGTCTCGACTCTGCATCGCGTTGCAGTGCCGCCGCCGGATGCAGCACCCCAGGACCGCATCTCGCTGGTGTTCTTCACCAATCCGAATCCCGATGCCACCATCAAGTGTATCGATCAATGCGTGGCGCCCGGCGACATGGCGAAATATCCGCCGGTCACGGTGTCGGAGCACTATCTCGGCAAGCTGATGCGGGCCGGTCACAGCAAGGTTGATGCCAAGGCAGCCGACGCGCTGACGCAGTAAGCGAGCGACGGACCACTTTATCTGTCGATTGAGTTCCCGTGGGAAAGGTCAGCAAAGTTGGTCGATGTTCTCGTCTCCGGCATCAAGGACCAAATGATCAGAACGGCAAGCAGAGCTACTGATGCAATGCTCAGAAATACGACGGTGCGACCAAAACTCTCAGCCACCAAGCCGAACAGTGCAGTAGCTCAGAATAAAGTGCGTAACCGCGCTCAGCCGACGGTTCTTGCTCCGCCTTCACGCTTGTTGCTGCGCCCCGCCGGCGGTTGCGTGGGCTGGATCAAATCGCAAGCAGTCCTCAGCTCTGCGGCCTTCGATGCGATGTCGCAGTGCTCGACGAGCTTGGGATCTCCTTTGATCACGTCAAACGCCGTTTTTTCGCCCTCGCGCCAGAACCGAATGTCAAGCTTGTGCTTACCGATGCGAAGATCACGCAGAGTAAGGTCATGCAGCCAGGCAGGAAGGGAGGGGTCGACATAGAGCTTGTTGCGCGGAGCGTCCGGCATGAATCCCAGTAGCGCCTGCGTGAGCATGAACACCGAGCCAGCCGCCCAAGCTTGAGGCACGTTCGCGCCAAGATACTGCACCGGGAAATTCGCCTCACTGAGCTCGTGCGCGGTATAAAGTTCCGGCAACTGATTAAGGAGGAAGTGACTTGCCGCCACACTAACGTCGTGCGCGACCCGTGCCGCCTCCGCATGAAAGCCATAGAACTTGAAGCCCATTGCGATGATGGCGTTGTCGTGCGGCCAGACGGAGCCTGTCTGGTAGTTGTACGGATTAAATGCCGGATGGCTGGCGGGCAGCGTTCGAATGCCCCACCCTGTCCACATGTCCCGGGCCATCAGTCGGTCCACCACTTTCTTCGCGCGCTCGCGGGGAACTATGCCGGACCATAGGCAATGCCCGGCATTGGATGCGACGGTCAGGACCTTGTTCTTGTCTCCGTCGAGTGCATAGGCATAAAACCCGAGTTCCTCGTCCCAGAACACTTCGTTGAAGCGCGCGAACAAAGCGGCAGCCTTGGCGCGCAACTCGGTCGCCCGCTCGGCCTTGCCAAGCGTATCGAAGACCTCCGCCATGCGAATCCAAGCGTCGAAAACGTAGCCCTGAAGCTCGCAGAGCGCCTTGGGCCCCTTTACCAGCGAGCCATCAGGATACATGACCGAATCGCCCGAATCCTTCCAGCCCATGTTCTCGTAGCCACCCGACGAGCGCGTCTGATATTCCTGGAATCCGTCGCCGTCGCGGTCGCCGTATTTGTCGATCCAGGCGAGGCAGCCTTCCGCCGTTTGCAGATGCTGCTCCAGTAGCTCTTGGTCGCCGGTCGCACGCCAAGCAGCGTGCAGTGTTATCAGATAAAGCGGTGTCGCATCCGCGGTCCCGTAATATGGCGTGTGGGGGATCAGCTTGAAATGTGCAAGCTCGCCGTAGCGCAACTCGTGGAGGATCTTGCCCGGTTCGGCATCACGATATGGATCGTCCTCTTGGGCTTGCAGCGCGCCTAGTATTTCCAATGCTCCGCGCGCGAATTCCGGATAGATCAGAATATTCTGCAGCGAAACGAGCAGGCTATCGCGGCCAAACGGAGCGTCGAACCAAGGCAATCCGGCAGCTGGTATAAAAACCATATGGTCCGTGCACTTGATGGGCAAGCGCAGCGCGGACATGTCCTCCAGCGCTTGGCGAAACAGACGATAGAATTCTTCGTTGCTGGTCTCGATCTTGACCACTGCCTTCAACCATTCCGTCATCGTCTCGGAATGCTCAGAGTTGGAGTTCTTCTCGACACACTCGCGCGGCGCGTGGAAATGCTGCTCACCATCTTCGAGCGTGTACAGCAAGCAGGAGTGCCAGGCTTCGCCCGGCGCTAGCGCGACCTCGAAGCTGAGTCGTCCGTTGGCGGAAACGGCCTTGCCGGGTGCCTTGGCTACGGACGTGGTCACTGCACGATGAAAATCCTGGTTCGAATACGAAGTGCGAACCCGTTGCCGCCGCTCGGACCATTCAGTGGTGATTTGGCCGCGGCGTACGATGCGGCCCGACTTCACCTCGAAGACGTCGGCAAAGTCGCATCGGAAGGCGACCTCCAGCTGAAAGCGCACGGGCTTCATGCTATTATTGGTTATATCGAGATCTTCATGCATGCCGCCGCTAATTGATCGGCTGATGGTAAGGCCGAGCGTGCGGGGTGGAATCGGTCCGTCGGCGGTGAGGATCGACTTATTGGTGAGGAATATACGTGCCGCGTAGTAGCTGATCGGGCCGCCGTTCAGCAGCACCCATTCTTCGCCATCGGCGTAAATCGCCCAGTTGCTGATGATCCGCGTATCAAGAAAATAAAGACCCTTTTCGCTCGGCCAGGTGATCTGCCCGTCCTGCTCGGTTACGAGCACCGTCTGGCCCTGATGGATGGCGATCTGGGGTGGACCGACCTGAACCTTGAACGACATCGCGTACTCCTCATAGCCGCGCTTACAGCGGTGGCGCAGCCGAGGTCATGCCGGCGATACTTATCCCACGCCTCATAATCTTGGTGCGACGGCAGCTGAATGCAAGCACCGTATCACCTGTGCACCACCCAACAGCTCCGCTTCAGCTCAGCCAGCCAGTTCGGTCTCCTCCGGTCCATGCCAAGCTCCCTGGAACCGCGCGATACGGCGGCTCTGCGGTCGCACTAAGCAACGATTTATTTTCTCGTTGCTAAATGCCGAGATAGGCCGCCTGCACATTCTTGTTGTTTGCCAATTCGGCACTGGTACCGTGGATTATTACTTTCCCGCTGTCCAGCACATAGGCTCGCTGCACGAGGGTAAGCGCTCTGCTCACGTTCTGCTCGACCAGGAGAATTGCCATGCCCAGTGCGTGAATCTCCTGGATCTTGGCAAAGGTGGCATCGGTGACGACTGGTGCCAGTCCGAGCGACGGCTCATCGAGCATCAATAGGCGGGGCTTGAGCATCAGACCGCGGCCGACGGCGAGCATTTGTTGTTCGCCACCGCTCATAGTGCCGGCAGGTTGCTTTCGACGTTCGGCCAGCACAGGGAACATGCTGAAAACAAGGTCGAGGCTGCGGCTGCGCTCGGCCTTGGCGCTCGGAATGTAGGCCCCGATTTCGAGGTTCTCCCTTACCGTCAGTTCGGGAAAAACCTGGCGGCCCTCCGGGACGTGGGCAATTCCCAGTTCGGCGATCCGGTACGGCGGCAGCGCCGCGATATCTTTCTCCAGAAAAGTGATCCTGCCCGACGTCAGCCGTACGAGACCGGAAATCGCGCGCAACGTTGTGCTCTTGCCCGCGCCGTTTGCCCCCAACAGGCCAACCGCCTCGCCCTTTCCGACTACAATATCCACACCGTGCACCGCCGGCACCGAGCCGTAACCAGCGCTCACCCCCGACAGCGCTAGCATTGCGCCGCCCCCGATACCGCGCCGTGCACAAAGCCGGTTCCCAGATAAGCGCGGATCACCTCCGCGTTGGCCATGACCTCCTCAGGCTTGCCCTCGGCAATCTTTTGACCGTGGTCGAGCACGACGATGATGCGCGCCACCGCCATGATGGCGCGCATCACATGCTCGACGATAACGATGGTCAGTCCGCGCTGCGAAAGTCTTTCGATGAGCGCGACAGCTTGATCAATTTCTGCCGGGTTCAGTCCGGCCATCACCTCATCGAGCAGCAAGAGCCGAGGCTGCGTCGCCAGCGCGCGCGCCATTTCGAGCCGACGCTGATCGATGGTGGTCAAATCTCGCGCTGGGAGGTGCTCCTTGGCGGAAAGCCCGACGAAGTCGATCGCCTCGTGGGCTTTTTCGCGTGCGCCGTCCATCGTCCTGTCGTGCAGGAATGCGCCGGTCATCACGTTGGCCAGCACCGTCATCTTGCCGAACGGCCTGGCAACCTGGAATGTGCGGGCCAGACCGTGGGCGCAGATGGCGTGCGGCCGCAAGCCCACCAGCTCGCGGCCGAAGGCGGCGATTGAGCCGGCATTGGGGCGGTGATAGCCGGTGATGAGATTGAAGCTCGTCGTCTTGCCGGCGCCGTTCGGCCCGATGAGCGCAACTGTCTCTCCTTCGTTCACCGAAAAGCTCAAATCTTGAACGGCCCGCAGTCCGCCGAACCGCCGGCTGAGGTTGCGAACAATGAGCGCCTCAGCCATCAATCAGAGCTTCCCTCTTCGCCGGGCGCGCCTGAACGATGTGGGCATACGCATTGGTCAATACGCCGAGCAGTCCGCTTGGTCGCCACAGGATGACAGCGATCAGGATCAGGGCGTAAACCGTCAACTGCGCACCTCCATGACCGCTGCCGAGCCAACTCTGCAGCAAGGCGGATGTTGCTTCCAGCAAGACGGTCCCGACGACCGGACCCCACAGAGTGCCGATGCCGCCAACGATCGACACCAAGGCCGCCTCCACCGAGACATTAAAACTAAACGCGGTATTGGGATCGATGAAGTAGATGTACTGCACGTAAAATGTTCCGGCGAGCGCTGTGAGAAATGCGCTGATCATGTAGATTTGCCGCTTGATGCGCAGCGTATCGACGCCAATCGCCTCGGCAGCATCCTCGTCCTCGCCGACCGCGACCAGATAATATCCCATCCATGAGCGCTCGATCTGATACGTAATGACAAGTCCGATCGCTAACAGGGCAAGCGCGATGTAGTAATACGCGACCTTCGCATCGAACTGCATCATCAACGGCGAGTTGCCGAGATTGGGTATCGTCGTGCCCTCGGCGCCCCAGGCGAAATCACGAAATTTGAGGAACAGCAACATCAAAACCTGCGCCGTCGCGATCGTGGCGATGGCGAAGTAGGGGCCGCGCAGCCGGAAGCACAATGCGCCGATCGGCAGGCTCGCGAGCACCGCCACGACGCCGCCGGCGAGCATTCCGATCCACGGCGAGACGCCGAAGCGAATGAGCAGGATCGTCGAGGTGTACGCGCCCAGTCCGAAATAGGCGGCATGGCCCAGCGACAGCTGCTTGGCGTATCCGCCTATCAAATTCCAGGCGACGCCAATGAAGGCGAACAGCAACACGCGGATGAAAATGTCGATCGCGAACGCGCTCGACACCAATAACGGAAGCACCAGCGCAATCGCCGCCGGCGCTCCGAACCACAGCCAGCCTGGAGCGGGCCGCTTCGCCTTCAACGCAGCCACCCGCCGAACAGGCCGCTCGGGCGAAGCGCCAGGGTCAACAGGAGCATGAGGAACACCACGATCAAGCCGGAATCGGACCCGACGAACTGAATGCCCAGCGATTCCGCGATCCCCATCATCAGACTTGCGATCAGCGCGCCGGTGACGTTCCCCAGCGTCCCGAGCACGACGGCGACGAACGCCATCAATACGAACACCTGACCGACCATCGGGTAGGCCGGGTAGAACGGCATGAGCAGCGAGCCCGCGGCGCCTGCCAAGGCAAGCGCCACCCCGACGGCGACGGCGAACACACGGTCGGGGTTGATTCCCATGAGCATCGCCACGTCGCGGTTCTGCGCCGCAGCGCGCATCGCCTTGCCGAGATCGGTCGAATGCAGAAACACCCAGAGCGTGCCGCTGAGCGCCATCGCAACGCCAAAGGCGATGAGTTTTGCCAGCGGAACGTAGATTGCGCCGAGATGGATCGCCACCTCGCTGTACGGGGTTTCCACGGTCCGGTAATCGGCCGTGAACAACAACAGCGCGACGTTCACCAGGAGCAACGACAGCGCAAAGGTAAGGAAGATCTGTGGCATGTCGCCTAGCGCCAGAACCCGACGGATGAGAAAGTGCTGGACGAGCACGCCGACCACAAACAAAGCCGGCATCGATACGAACAGCGACAACAGTGGATCGATGCCGAAGCGAGCTGCCAGAAAGAAGCTGATATACATGCCGATCATCACGAATTCGCCTTGGGCGAAGTTGACGATCTTCACCACGCCGAAGATCAGCGTCACGCCGATGCTCACAAGTGCGTAAATGCCGCCGATCAGCCTTCACCACCGCCTGAGCAAGAGTGTCGATCATCCTTGCGCGAGGATCTAGGATTTCAAGAGCGGCACCCGCGCGTCATCCTTTGGAAATACCGTAGCGAGATCGCCGTGCTGCCACTGCACGCCGACCGGATGGGCATAGATGTTCTTACCGTCAGGGCCGAACTTCACTCTGCCGCCCGGACACATCGCGGCGTAACCCTGCGAGACGTCAAGCGCGGCGATTGCATCGCGCACCTTTTGCGGATCGGTTGACGCTGCCTGCTCGAGCGCGTCGGCGATCATGAAGGTCTGCGCAACCAGGCCGCCGGCGTATTCGAAGAGGAACTCGCCGTACTGCTTTTGATAGGCCGCGTTCACTTTCTGCGCATCGCCGTTGATGTCGTGGTTCCAGTGGGCGACGCCCAACAGGCCTTCGGCCGCGTTGCCTACGTTCTTGTAAAAGTCGGGTATGACAAATCCCCCAGAGCCGCCATTGATTGCAATCTGGAGACCGCCTTGCTTGATCGCGCGGATGATCAGAATGAGGTCGTTTAAATAGGAAACCGGGAACAACATGTTCGCGCCGGAGGCCTTGACCTTGTTGATGAGCGGCCCGGCATCAGTCAATCCTGCCGAATACGGCTCGAACAAGACAATCTCTACTCCCTCTCCGGGTGCCTGCTCGCGCAACCCATTGGAGGTCGAGGTGCCGAATGCGGTGTTCTCGAAGACCACTGCTACCTTCGGCTTGTCGCTCACCAGCTTCGACATTTGCAGCTGCGCAAGCGCGAATTGCGAGGCGCGCGAGAACGGCGTGAAGGTATAGTGGCGGCCCTTGTTGAGCTGATCCGAACTCGAACCGGTCAACAGCGGCACCTTGGCGCGCTCGGCCACTTCGCTCGCGATCAGCGTCAGCGCGCTGGCGAAGCAGCCGTGGATTGCGGCAGGCTTGTAGCCCGAGATCAACCGGTCGGTTTCGGTGCGGGTGACGGTGGTATCACTCTGCAGATCGGAGATGATCAGGTTCAGCTTGGCGCCGCCGAGTGATTTGATGCCGCCGGCGTCGTTGACCATCTGCACCGCGAGCTTGGCGGCATTGACGCAGCCCTGGCCGATTTGCGCGAAGCTTCCGGTGACCGGATAGAGGGCGCCGATATTGATCGATTCCGCCGCTCCCAATCGAGCTGGCAACGCCGACAGCGCGCCGGCGGCAACCACGCCACCAGCAGTCTTGACCAGAAAATCCCTGCGGCGTTGCTGGCGCGGCGGCAAGCGGCGTTGCGAGTTTTCCATCTTGACCTCCCTTGGATTTGTGCGGCGTTGCCGGTGGAATAAGTGCAAACCTCCCGGCCTTTGCCATTCTGTTGGTAATTGTATACAATATTATTTTTAAGATTGCAAACAGCAATCCTCTGCACTATCGGGATCGCATGGGTGTCACTAGAACGCTGCGACGAAAGTCCGCGACGGCGCACGCGCCGGGCCCGGCGCCGCGGCATCCGAACGATTCGGCACGAAAACGCCGCGAACGCCAACCGGCGATTGCCGAGGTCATTGCCTCGCGCCTGGAGGAAGACATCGTCCTCGGCCGGCGCCATCCGCGCGAGCGCCTCATCGAGCAGGATTTGTGCGACCGTTTCAAAACGCATCGTGGCGACGTCCGCCTGGCGCTGTTCGAACTGGAAAAGAAGGGGCTGATCGAACGCATCCCCAACCGTGGCGCCATCGTGCGCGACCTCACGCCCAAGGAGGTGATGGAAATCTACGCGGTACGCGAGGAATTGGAGGTCATGGCGGCTCGCATTCTGCCTTTCCCAGTGGCTGCGGCCGATCTCGCCAGGCTCGATGACCTGCAGAAGCAGCACAGTGCGGCAGTTGATGCCGGCGACATGCTCACGGTGTTCTACACCAACCTGCACTTTCACCAGACGCTGTTCGGCCTATGCGGGAACACCTGCCTGATCGAGACCATCGAGCGCCTGGCGCAAAAGGTCTATGGCATTCGCTCCTACGCAAACGCATTCCCGGACGCGCTCGATCGCGTGCGCCGCGACCATGTGGAGATGGTGAAGGCACTACGCGCCTCGTGTCGTGACGAGTTGATCGAGCTTACGCGGCGTCATCTTCAGCCGTCGCCGGATGCTTATATCCGCGCCTATGAGCGTCGCTTCGGCAAACCGCACGAATGAATCGAGAGATTCAGGCACGGTTTACTACTTCATCGCCCATCGTATGCGTGCAGATGCCTTGGGCTCAATGTGGCACTGCTGCGATAATACTCGTGCGCCTCACCGAACCTATCTTAAGGATAGGAGGGCGAGGGCGGATAGCATCGTGATGCTCCTGTGTGTACCGTGCGGCATCGATTGTCGGCTAAACCCGAGGCTGAGTAGGCAGCGCCGGCAAGCAGTGCTAGTCTGGCAGCAGTGAATTAAAACTTCGAGGCCACGCGTGCTCCCTGACGATACAAGCTTCATCACCGACGAGGCGAGCCTGCGCACGCTGCATCATGCGCCGATGCGCCGCGCGACGGATAAGGTACTGCGGGGGCTCGATCAGCATTGCCGACGGATCATTTCGCTCTCGCCGTTTTGCATAATCGCAACGCAGGGACCAAACGGCGCCGACATCTCGCCGCGCGGGGATCCAGCGGGCTTTGTGCGCGTGCTCGACGAGCTCACGCTGCTGCTGCCCGACCGGGTCGGAAACAACCGGCTCGACAGCATGATCAACCTGCTCGTCAACCCGCGCATTGCACTGCTGTTCCTGGTGCCCGGCATGAACGAGACGCTCCGAATCAACGGTACCGCTCGCATCACCGACGATGCGCGGCTGCTGGCAGCGAGCGCTGTCAACGACCGTCCGCCGAAGATCGGCCTGGTCGTCGCAATCGAGGAGGCACTGCTGCACTGCCCCAAGGCGCTGATCCGATCCGCGCTTTGGGATGCGAGCAGACATATCGACCGTGCGATCCTGCCCACCTACGCGCAGATGCTGCTTGACCACGTCAAGGGCCTCACCCAGGAGGAGAACAACCGGCAGACCCAGATCATGGCCGAGCGCGGGCTCTACTAGCATGGCGTGGCCGCCGGCCATCTTTGCGATCCTCGCCTGCGAGGGCATCGAGCCGATCGATATCGGGGCGACGTATGGCGTGCTCTCAATGACCGGGACAAGCCCGGCCATGACGAACTCTCAAGGATGCAGCGAAGGCCCCGTCTCGTCAGGCTTGCGCTGCTCGCGCCAGAAAATATAGATCCCCGCAATGATGATGATTGCCGCGCCCCAGAGTGTGAAGGCATCAGGAACATCTCTGAACACTAAAAAGCCGAGCACGACCGCCCAGATGATGATCGTGTACTGATACGGCACGACGACACTTGCGGGGGCGAGCTTGAGCGAGCGGTTAACGCAGGCGAGCGCTACAATCGAAAACACACCGAACAGCGACAGCAACGCAAAATCGCGCGGCGATGGCTCGACCCAGTCGAAGGGAGCAATGGCGCCGCCGAACAGCAAGGTCCCGAGCAGCTGCCCGGCGACCAGCACGGTATTCGAGGTTTCGCGCAGCTGCCTCGTGACAATCATCAGCAGCGCAAAGAACACGCTGCCGAAGAGGGCGATGCCGGCCGGCAGCGTCAAGGTTGCCGCCGAAGGGCGCAATGCCAGCAGCACGCCGAGAAAGCCGACCAGCACGGCGGTGAAGCGCCGCCAGCCGACATGCTCACGCAGAAGGACGGCGGAAAGCGCGGTGACGTAGATCGGCCCGGCGAGATAGAAGGTCACGGTGTCGGCCAGCGGCAGGTAGGAAACCGCCCAGAAGAACATCGCCACTTCGAGCGTGGAAAACGCGACGCGCAGCAGCTGCAGCCAGCAGCGCGGCGCGCCGAGAAAGGCGGCGATCCCGGCCTGATACATGAACGGCGCCAGCAGGATCAGCGCCGTCGCGCTGCGCACAAGCAGCAGCTCGCCCACCGAATAGGTCGCGAGCAGCCACTTGCCGAGCGCGTCGTTGATCGAGAACAGCGCAATACCGGCGAGCATCAGGCCGATACCGGCGGTGCTATTGCTGGCGCGGGTCCGCTTCATGCGCAGGAATATGCTGCACGCGCGCGAGCAGGCCAAACGGACGAAGCGTGGCTCGCCGCACCGGTCCGGCTCTCACAGGCGCTTTCGATCTGTGCGCGACCTCACCGCCCGTGTTTGTTGGGCGCGGGCGGCTTTGAAACCCGCCCCTCCACGTACCATCGTCAGAACGGCAGCCTCACTGTGGCTCAATGCCGGCCGCTCGAATGACTTTCCCCCATTTCGCTCTTTGCTCGGCGATGAAGGCAGCAAACTCGGCGGGCGTGCCCGATTGCGCCACGATGCCAAGCGCCGTGAAGCGTTTGGCGGTTTCCGGCCGTTTAAAATCCGCAGCCAACGCGGCGTTGAGCTTCTCGATGATCGGTTGCGGCGTGCCCGCGCGGGCGAAAAAGCCCTGCCAGCTGCTGGCATCATAGCCGGCGACCGTTTCGGCAAGCGCAGGCACGCCGGGCAGTTGCGGATTTCCCCTGGCCGAAAGCACGGCGAGAACCTTCAGCTTGCCAGCTTGAATCAGCGGCAACGCGGGCGGAATATCGACGAACGCCATCGAGACATTGCCGCTCGCGACATCGGTGAGGCCAGGAACCGCACCTTTGTATGGGATATGATGAATATCGGTGCCGGTCATGGTCTTGAACTCTTCGGCGAAGATCTGATGCGGGCTGCCGATGCCGGAAGAGGCATAAGTCAGCTCGCCGGGTTTGGATTTCGCGAGTGCGATGAGCTCCTTCACCGAGCTCACCGGGAGCGCCGGAGAGACGACCAGGGCGAATTGGGTCAGGCCGGTCAGCATGACCGGCGCGAAATCCTTTTCCAGATCATACGAGACCGACTTCATCACATAGGGCAGCAGGATAATGATCGAAGGCGCGTGCAACAGCGTGTAGCCGTCAGGTGCGGCTTTAGCGGCATAGGAGACGCCGATGCTGCCGCCGGCGCCCGGCTTGTTTTCGATCACGAAGCTCTGCCCCAATGCGCGCTGCAGGACTTCCGCTTCGTATCGCGCCATGATGTCGGTTGATCCGCCGGGTGTGAACGGCACGACGACAGTCACCGGCCGGGTCGGATAATCGTCAACGGCCA
>CATPCO010000320.1 GCA_955652925.1 uncultured Xanthobacteraceae bacterium
ACAGCTATGGTGGTGCCGATCCAGCGTTCGCACCATTCACCCAGTTCGATTCAGCGGGGCATGCCCGGGGAGGGTTCGGGCCCGAGGTCCTGATGACCAGCGGCTCGCATTCCACGTATCACGCATTGCAGACGAGTGTCAGTAAGAATTCGCCACGAGTGGGCTTGGGGCTGCAGGCTAGTTACACATATTCCAAGTCGCTCGATGACACAAGTTCAGTGCTCGGTGGGCTGTTTGGAACCGCTGGCGTAGTCCTGCAAACGTTGCCGCAAGACCCTTGGAACCCTCGGGCTGAGAAGGGGCCTTCCACCTTCGATGTTACGCATGTGTTCACTGTCAGCCTCATCCAGGTGCTGCCGCTGGACCGTATGAGTTTCCTTCGGCCCTTGGGGCGCCGGCTCACGGACGGATGGCAGTTGCTGAACATCACCACGCTGATGAGCGGGCCTCCTTTCACCGTTTTCTCGGGAGTACAGCAGACCGGCGCGGGGGCGGGTGGAACCGATCGCCCGGATCTTGTTGCTCAACCCGGCTTTTCAACAAGTAGGCCAGTGCACGAGGACTATTTTGGCCGTGGCACCGACAATGCCTCTTTCTTCTACGTCCCGACTAACGTCCTCGGCGGCACCGGACCGAACCACGGCCGTTTTGGCACTCTGGGCCGAAACACTTTCCGCAGCCCCGGTTTTCACGATTATGACGTGGCGCTGATCAAAGACACCAGCTTCGGCCATCGAGGAAACGCCGAACTGGGGATAGTGGAGTTTAGGGCTGAGTTTTTCAATGTATTTAACCTGGTGAATTTCGGGCTACCGTCGAACATCATCCGCGGCAGCGGGTTTGGGATTATTAGCAAGACTGCCGGGTCTTCACGCCAGGTCCAGTTTTCGCTGAAGGTCATCTACTGAGCACTGAGCAAAGGTGCAACGTTTTGTTGGCTAGAACGTTTCCAGCGCGAAGCGGCCCGGCAGTTCGAGATCAAGGTTGTGTTTTGACTGCTTCTCAGTTGAGCTTCATTCCACGACCTGACGGGTGGGATGATACGAGCCTGCTGCAACGAGGAACATTCGCATGAGGGAGATTGATGCCGTGGCGAAAAGACCCCGAATACTCGTTTCCAGAGTAGGACTTGGGATTATCGTGGGCACGCTGATTATCGCGCTGCCGTGTGGGGCCCAGCCATTAATTAACGACGAGTTGTCCGTGACAGTCAACGCGCAGGATGGATCGTACCAACTGGCGATTCATGACCGCCAGCCCGCGCTCAACACCCATGTGGGAGCTCAGGTTGACCATCAGTGGCTGCACTCGAGCGATTACCCGCGGCACCGCGCTTCGGAGTCCACATTATTTAACGATGAGCTCGGCTCCGGCCGCGAGGTGACGGTCACTTGCAGCGGACTGGACGGCAAGCCTGATCTTGTTTACGTACTGCAGCTTTACAACCAGCGTCCCTACGGCACCGTCCGGGTCAAGGTGCAAAACAACACGGCGAAAGAGGTAACTGTGCCGGCCATCCGGAGTGTGGAAGCGATTGGTGGGCCGATCCTCAATCTGGGTGGCCGTGAATCTGCCGACCGGGTCCTCTCCGACAGTTTCAGCGAAGATTGGCCTGACCTGAAGCTTTACGACCTCGGGCAGGCGCCAGGTGGTATGCATCGTGGTGCAGGGAGCCAACTGATCTACAACCGGGAGAGCAAACAGAGCCTATTTCTTGGCGCACTCACTTCAGACCGGTTTCTGACCCTGATGCATCTGAAAGTTCAGGGGATCGGCGCGAGAAGCAAGATAGTTGCCTATACCGTTGAATCCAACGGAACCACCGAAATCCAGAAGGATTTCGATCTGAAAAATTCTCCCTCCGAGGACCAAGTCGAATTGAGCCTTCCCGTCACGGCTGGAGAAGCCATAGTTTCAGAGCGATTGATGTTCGAGGCCGGATGGGATTACCACAATCAACTGGTAGCCTACGGTGATGCGATTCGGCGTCTGCATCATGCGCGCATCTCCAGTGAAACGCCGATCGGCTGGTGGAGTTGGACCGCCTATTATGGTGCCATCAACGAAGGGGAAGCTCTGGCTAATGCGGACTGGCAGTCCGAACATCTCAAGTCACTCGGTTACAAATTCTTCCAAATTGACGAAGGTTACCAGTACGCCCGCGGAGAATACACAACCGCGAATGCGACACAGTTCCCGGATGGGATGCGATTCGTCGGCCACCGCATCACTGGAGATGGCCTGACACTCGGCGTGTGGACTGCCGTTCGAAGTGACGATCTACGAGCACAAGGAATGGTTGGTCCACAACGCCAAGGGCCAGCCGATCCCCATTGGCGACGTCTGGGACCAGACGTCGGACGTGCTTTACGCGCTAGACACCACCCATCCCGGAGCGCAGGAGTATATGCGTCAGACTTATAAGACGCTGGTTCGCGAATGGGGTGTCAGGTTCATCAAACTCGATTTCATGGATACCACGGCAATCGAAGGTTATCGCTACCGGCCCAACACGACAGCCCTAGAAGCCCAACGCATTGGTCTCCAAATCATCCGCGACACTGTAGGCGATGAGGTACTCTTGGACAAGGACGGAAGTCCTATGCTCACCCCTGTGGGACTGGTGGACACAGGACGAGTCTCCGCCGATACAGGACACAGTTTTCAGAGAACAAAGAACGCTGCGCCTGGCATTGCCGCCCGCTTCTACATGCACCGCAACTTTTTTGTGAATGACCCGGACGCCTTCAACATCACGGACAAGTACGTCGTGGAGCGTCGGGACGCCCAACCCTCGCTCTCGCTCGGAGCGGCCCAGGCATCCATTGCGCTTTCCGCCGTATCCGGCGGCATGTATGAGATTGGTGATGACATGCTAGTAATGGGCTCCGAAAAAGATCGACTGGCACTAGTTGAAAACCGAGAACTACTGAATATGGCCAAAGTCGGGCGCGCTTCGGTGCCGATAGATCTGATGACCTACGAGCCGGCGGACGAACAGCCGAGCATTTTCTTCCTCGCAGAGGATGAGCGCCAAACCATCATGACTGTCTTCAACTGGACGAACACGGCTCGCTCGCACACGCTGAAACTCACGGACCTCGGGCTTCCTGCCGGCCACACGTTCGCGGCGACGGATGTGCTGAACCAGAACCAGGCTGTCACGCTCGTGGGCGGAGCAGTGCAGATTGCGAACCAACCATCCGAGTCGGTGAAGGTGATTAAGATAACCGATACGAGCGTTGTCGGGGCTGCCCCGACCGTTACGGCGCAGGTACCCTCAACAGCGCATGCCGGTGAGATGATCCATGTCTCAGCCCAGGCAGAAGCTGGCGGTGTGCCCGCAGTCTCGTATCACTGGGATTTCGGCGACGGCACAAGCTCAGATGGCCCCAAAGCGTCTCATTGCTACACAAGAGCGGCAGATTTTACCATCCGAATTACAGTGGAGGGA
>CATPCO010000321.1 GCA_955652925.1 uncultured Xanthobacteraceae bacterium
ATGGATAAGAGAGATGAGTGCAAACTCTCCTCTGAGGAAGCGTCGAAACAGACCGAGATGACACCAAAACCAGGGTCTCCTCTTTGTCCTGGGAGCAGCATGGAAGGTACCTACTTACTGGCCATGGGGTGTCCGGCGTATAGGCGGCATGACTCTTATCCGGGCTTTCGTACGGAACTTGAGAACCGGGTTGGTGATGGCAAGGGAAAAGGCACAAGTGGAAGAACCACGAGGCTGAAAGTACCGATGCACCGATCAGGGGCGCACTGCTTCGTAAGAGCGATGAAACGGGGTAATGCCCGTGGAGCAAAGGGAGCAGGTCACCCACGTCAGGTGGAGTCAACGGGTAACCGGAGGAACTCCTTGTTGACGGAAGGCGGCAGCCTTCTCTGGGTGGCACGAGCCGGATGAATCGAGAGGTTCACGTCCGGATCTGTGTTGCAGCGAGGCTAGTTGGCATTGCTAGCGGGTGAAAGTCCCGCCGGTGGAACTTGTCCAGTTGACACCGTAGTTATACCCGGCGGCGGTAAGGGTGACCAATCCGCCGGAAGCCCGGGAGTAAAAGTCCTCGTGGGCGGGGTGAAAGCCCGGTCTGCTCCGACAGGAGGGCGAGCAAATCGACAGGTCGCAGCGAAAGCGAACCGTAGTTAAGCCCCGAAATGGACGCCCCACGGGAATCGGAGGGTGAGGGAGGTTGGGGGCGCCGGAGACTCTCACAGATAGTCGAAGGCCAGTGTCGTCGGTGAAGGAACTGGATGGATGCAACCGATGAGCTTCCCGGGGTCCCAGAGGGCGACATGTCGAGACAGTAAGGCCAACGAAAGCCCGGAACCACTCATAGGTCGCCTAGGTGCTGCAGTTTGGGCACACAGCGAGGGCAGCGCGTATAAGCCGCTATGCGACGAAGTCGCGCTGTGCCTGCGAGTGGGGCGCATGGGGTCGAGTAAGCGATGATGGACCGGGACACTATAACCCGGACCGGAGCGAGGACCCCTGGGGTAGAGCGGCAGTAGCCGTTTGAACGGTGGTGCAACTGCGCACCGCGTCCCTCGACTCAGTGCGAGGATACGACGTTACAGGCAGCGAGATGCACGAAGGGCGGAGGCAAACTGCACGATACGAAGAACTCGTGATCGACAGGAAGGCCCGTCTGATATACCGGCCTTGAAGCCGTACTGGGGAAAACCCGCCGTACGGAATTTTAGGGGGAGCCATGGAAACGTCGGCATCATGCGAAGCCCGGTCCGCGCCATGGCCCTACCCGGCGGGGGCTCGGGGTGAAATTCCCCGGGCCTACCCGGCAGACGCTGGCCGCGCGCCTGGAGAGAGGCCCGCTGCCCACGGAAGACCTATTACGCATTGCGATTCAGGTTGCTGATGCGCTGGACAAGGCTCATCGCCAGGGCGTCGAGCACCGTGACATTAAGCCCGGCAACGTAATGCTCACCAAATCGGGCGCGAAGCTGCTCGACTTCGGCTTGGCCCCAACTGCACCCGAGCCAACGTTTCCTTGGACTCGTCCGAGGATCTGAAACGCCGGGTGCCGGGACCGTGACCTCCAGCGGTAGCCCAGCGGCGCGGTTCGTACCGGCCGTCGATGCTTGAAGTATCTGAAGGACTAAAAACGCAAGGCTTGGCGTCTCCGTGAAAGAAGGCCCTGCCTTACTTCAGTCCATCCACAACCCACAGATCCGAGAGAATCCGGTAATAGGAGTACACATACGACTTACCGTCTGCACTGAGACGAACACCCCTGACCTCCTGCACCCCGGCTGGATCAGAGGGGATGAACTGCGCGGCGATTCTGTCCGACATAGACGCGAAAGAGCCTTTCGGGCAGTCCCGCTGTGCCACGAGCAGGTTCTTACCATCGGACTCAAACCGTACAACAACATCGCGGTTCACCAGATTTGCCCGGAGAGGCTGGGGTCCTCCACCGGCCGCCAGCGAATATAGAGACCATTTTCCCGCCGGATCGCTCGCGAGCAGATATTTACTGTCCGGAGTGGTCACCAGCCCAATAATTCCTTCGGGGGTGATAACGCGGGCTCTTCCGCTCAAATCCATCCAGTAAGAATGAGGGGGATGGTTGGACTCGGAGGCGATGAAGATCAAGCCGGTACCATCGGGAATCCAAGCGACCTGGGTATGCTGCAGACCATCATTCGTCAAACGTCGTGATTGTCCAGCTCCAATCGGAAGGATCTGGATTTGTGGGGGAGAATCGTTCGTGATGGCTGCTACCCACTTCCCGTCCGGCGACAGTGCAGAAAACCCTCCGTTCCCGAGCCGCACCGCTGAAGATCCATCAGTTTTGCGAATGAAAATGCCGTAGTTTGCTCCCACGGCTTCACCGCTCTCTGAGAACACCAGCGTTTTGCCGTCAGGTGAAAGATCGTTGAGTACAGACCAGTCGAACCATGAGAGGTTCTTCTCGGTCGTTTCTCCCGGAGCCAAGCCAATGATCCCGTACTGGTTGTTTTCTTCGCCTAGAAGTACGCGTCCATCACGGCTGACATCATGAATGGTCAGAGCTCCGGGGACTCGTAACACAAGGCGCTCTTTGCCCGAAAGGCTCAGAGCATACACTGCCCGCGCGGCACTCCGAGGCGAGGCAGTAAACCAGACTTCTTGTCCATTGCGCGACCAAGCCAATCCTTCCACCGAGGAATAAAAGGAAGACGCAACCCTTTGCTTTCCGTATCGGTCTACTACGACGATTCGACCATCATCTCCATACGGCACGTGATCTGCGAAGGCCAACAGGTCGCCTTGCCGTGAAAAGCGCACGTGGCTCAACCACCCCTGGGGTCGGTAAATGACACTTCCGGCCGGAAAATCCAACTGGTTAGGCCCGGGTGTGGTGCCTCCGTGAGTCACGGCGAGATCAGAGCCGTCGGGCGTCCAATCGGCTCCGCTCACATTGTCGAGCACCTTGCGTGGAGCTCCTCCGGCTAAAGGCAAGCGCGCGAGCGTGCCGGTCTCCAAAAAGGCGCCGAATGAGCGCTCATTTAAAAGGATAGCCATTTCTCCAGCGCTTGAGATAGCGAGGAGCTGTGGCGTTCGCAAATCTAATAGTCGAGAATCGGTACTGTCGAACCGGGTCGTGAACAGTTCTACCGGTTTGCCCTCTACGGCATCACCGTAAACGATCGTTTGCCGGTCGGGCGAAAAGCGCGCAGCCATGATCGTTCCCCTGCGGAACGTAAGGCGATGGAAGCTGGGCGGTGAATACCGGCTCTGTCGTATGCCCAAGAGGTACGTGCCAGCACAAGCGACAACAAGCGCCAGCGCGGCGATCGCGGGAAGCACCCACGGTCGGCGGGAGGGAACGGCAACCGGTTGGACGACGCTCTTGCTGCTGCCCGAAACCTCGGTGAGCGATTCCAGCGCGAACGCTACATCACTGGCCGACTGGAATCGTTGCGCCGGACTCTTTTCCAGGCAGTGATTCACGATCCGTTCGAGTGCGGGCGGAATACTACGCCCCGTTTCAGAAAGCTCCGGCGGATCCTCCTTCAAAATGGCGCTCATCGTGTCTGCGGGTGTTTCGCCATGGAATGCGCGCTTTCCCGAGAGCATCTCGTAAAGGATCGCACCGAAGGCAAACAGATCAGAACGCTGGTTCGCTGGTTTCCCGCGCACTTGCTCGGGCGACATGTAGCCCACCGTTCCCATGACCAAACCAGGATCAGTCGCGACCTGCAGAGTGGGCCCAAAATCAAGGATCTTTGCCCGATTGTCGTGAGTGATGAACAAATTCTCCGGCTTCAAATCGCGATGCACTATGCCTTTTTCATGAGCTGCCGCCAGTCCTCGCGCGATCTGCAAGGCATAGTCAGTGGCTTTGCGAGGGCTCAATGCGCCGGAACGTAAGCGCTCGCGTAGCGTCTCGCCCTCGAGTAGCTCCGAGACTATGTATGGCGCGCCTTCGGATGCGCCGATGTCGAAAATGGCGAGGATATTGGGATGATTCAGCGCCGCTGCGGCGCGCGCTTCCTGCTCGAAACGCTGCAACCGGTCGGGATCAGCGGAGAACGAGGTGGGCAGGACCTTTATCGCTATTTCGCGTCCAAGACGCGGGTCGTGGGCGCGATACACGACCCCCATCCCTCCAGCCCCAATCTGCTCCACGATTTCGTATGGCCCGATCTTCTGTCGGGGGAGAACTGCCATGGCCGTGCATTATAGCGTCGTATCCGCCTCCATGCAGACTGAGATTCCCACAGTGCATCTAGATTGTGCAGCAGCTGCGAGAAGCATTCCCCTACCAGTCCGCCCCCAAATTCCTCATCTTCGATCACGACGGACGACTCAGAGGTCCACTAACCATGTTGCTCTTCACCAAATCGGCAGTATCGCTCCATCTTTCAGTCGGAAGGCTAGTTTCCTACCGACCAGTACTTCTTCGGCGGCCATAATCTCCTGTGACTGCCGTTACAGAATTCCAAGGTCAAGCACCGCCGATATGGAAGAGGGGTCGGACAGCAATCGC
>CATPCO010000322.1 GCA_955652925.1 uncultured Xanthobacteraceae bacterium
GTCCCAGTTTGCGGCCTTGAGACAGCGCTCCATTTGTCCGGTACGCACTATAATGTAGTCCCCCCGCTTGACAGTCACTCCCTGCTCCTCTGCCGTGTTATTGAGGTCTTCGCACGTGATGCCGTATCCGTCCTCAAGGGAATCCTTGCCGAGCGCGCGCGCCACATCGAGTAAGAGGCCGCGCCCGACCATCCTGTTCTTCGTCTTCTCGATCCCGCATTTCTGCGCGCCCGCGGAGGTCACCTCGCGGCAGTCGTAACCGTTCCACATGGAGTTTTCGTAGAACACATGGCCGAGCCCGTCCCATTGTGTTCCGCACTGGAGCGGCATGGTCACCATGTCGTCGGCGGCGCGAATGCCGCGCTTGTCGAGGACGCCGGAATAAGCGTCGGTGCCGGTGCGGATCATCGTGTGGATGGGATTGGTGCGGCCCATGGCGGGATAATTGCTCTTTGCGCCCTGCGGACCCGTGTGGTCGAAATTGAGCGCGAGCGAGATCACCTTTCCCTTTCGCACCAGCGCGGCGGCGGCCACGATATCCTCCGGACGGGTATAGTTGAGGGTTCCGATCTCGTCGTGCGGGCCCCACTTTCCCCAGTTCTTGTATTTCTCCGCCGCGTCACGAAGATCCTGCCGTGTGATTTTACGCACCCCCATGAGTTTCTCCTTTCAACCTTCGACTGCCAGACTGCGGTAATTTGCGCCTCGTACCGTTCTTGCCAATCTAACCCAATTGGCACATCGTTTGCACCACGTGCTTTCGCGGAACGCCAAACCACTAGAAAATCCAGGGAGGATACGGGGAATGAGCGCAGAGCTCCGCTCACCGCGTCTGCGATCGTCGCTGCTGTCTTTGCTCGCAGTCGCGGGCGCAACGCTGGCCGATGCCGGCCCTGTCTCGGCGCAAAACTATCCGGCACATTCGGTCCGTATGATCGTGCCCTATGCGGCGGGCGGTCCCACCGACGTGATCGCGCGCGTCGTCGCGCAGAAACTGTCCGAGCGCTGGAGCGAACAGGTCTACGTTGAAAATGCTCCTGGCGCGGGCGGCAATACCGGAATTGCCAACGCCGCCAGAGCAAAACCCGACGGCTATACTATTCTGGTGGTCAGCACCGGCTTCATCGTCAATCCCAGCATGTATTCGAGAATTCCTTACGACCCGATCAAGGATTTCTCACCCATCACGCTGGTTGCTGCCTCGCCGAACGTCATCTCGGTCAATCCCTCGGTTCCCGCCACAGACCTCAAGGAGCTGATCGCGCTCATCAAAGCCAATCCCGGCAAATACAGCTTCGCTCAACCCGCGACGGGATCCACGCCGCACCTCGCCGGCGAGCTGATGAAGCTAAAGTATGGACTCGATCTCGTGACGGTGCCCTTCAACGGCGCGGCGCTCGCCGTCAACTCGACCATCGGCGGCCATACGCCGATTGCCTTCACGGCGCTGCCGCCCGCCATGAGCAATATCAGGGACGGCAAGCTGCGAGGGATTGCTGTGCTCAGCACCAAGCGCTCGCCCTCATTGCCTGATGTGCCGACCAATATCGAGGCCGGCGTCCCCGATCTCGAAGGCGACACGCTGACCGGCATCGTGGCTCCTGCCGGCACGCCGAAGGACATCATCGCGCGCTGGCACGAGGCTATCGTGCAGACGATCAAGGAGCCCGATGTTTTGCAGCGCCTGGAGACGCTTGGCTTTGCACCGGTGGCCGATACGCCGGAAGAATTTGGCGAGCGTCTCAAGGCCGAGATGGCGAAATGGGGCAGGATCGTGCGCGACGCCAACATCCGAGCCGATTGAGCATGCGCGCACGAGAGCCGGCATGAAAGCGCGCTTGCGCATTGCCGCGTTCTGCACGGCCTTGCTGCTCTCCGGCAGTGCCGATGCGCAGAGCCCTTATCCCGACCGACCGGTGAAGATGATCGCGCCGTTTGCACCGGGCGGGCCGGTCGACATCGTTGCGCGCGTGCTCGCACCCAGGCTGTCGCAAGGGTTCGGGCAACAGTTCTATGTCGAGAACCATCCCGGCGCGAGCGGCAATATCGGCACCGCCATGGTCGCGAAGGCGCCGCCGGACGGCTACAGCATTCTCGTCATCAGCAGCACGCTCGTCGTCAATCCGAGCCTGTTCGCAAATCTCGGCTTTGACACCACGGCCGACCTCGCGCCGGTCTCGCTCATCGGCATCTCTCCGCAGGTGTTGCTGGTGCATCCGTCGGTGCCGGCAGCAACCGTGATGGAGCTCGTGGAGTGGGTGAGGGCGAGCCCCGGCAAGTACAGCTACGCCCATGCCGGGCTGGGCACGCCTGGCTATCTCGCGGGCGAGATGCTCAAGCAGGCGTTCGGGCTCGATCTGGTGGCAGTCTCGTTCAACGGTGGCGGCCCGGCGATCACATCGACCATCGGCGGCCATACGCCGATCCTGTACACCTCGATCTCGACCGCGGGCGGACACATCAGGGACGGCACCGTGCGGGCGCTTGCGGTCACTAGCGCTCATCGCTCACCGGCTCTCCCGCAGGTGCCGACGCTCGCGGAGGCGGGCGCGCCCGGTCAGGAATCGGAGATCATTCTTGGCATTCTCGTGCCTGGCGGCACGCCGGCGGCCATCGTTGAGCGGCTCCATCAGGAGATCGTTCGCCTCATGCCCGACGTGCGTGATCAGCTCGGCTCGCTCGGCTTTGAGCCCATCGGCAGCACGCCCGCGCAATTTGCCGATCGCATCCGCTTCGAAATCGACAGATGGGCGAAGGTGATCCGCGCGGCAGGGATCAGCGCGCAGTAACAACAAGGTTCAATACGTACGAACAGGCTGGATTAGCTTGACCGGGTGTCATACAAGCCGGGGGCATCACCTGGTTTTAACTCAGCATTGCCCTTTACATCAGCATTGCGATCGATCGCTACCTGACGAGCAACTAGCGTTGGCGAACAAGTAGCAGATGCGACAATGCACCTCTTTGACGGCATGAAATCAGCTGGACTTCACAGGGACAAAGGCATAAGCTGATCATAATCGATACGCCATCGCAAAGCGTTCGCTCTTCCCTTCAACTTGCTCAGTCGGAACCCGTCCGGGTGTCCGTGGCCTCGCTCCGAAACATGTCGGGCGAAAGGAAATACCGTGCAATTACCTTCGATGCTGCAAGGCGATTCGCTCACGCGTCTGCTGCAAGGTGCCGCCATTGGCGCTATCGCAACAATGGTGGTCGGCTTTAACTGGGGTGGCTGGTCGCTGCACAGCACCGCCGACAAGCTCGCAAAGGAGCGCTCAGAGCTGGCGGTCATCGCGGCGCTGGCACCGGTATGTGCAGAAAAGTTCAGCGCATTGCCCGACGCAGAGGCCAAGAAAGTCGCATTGTCAAAGACGGATTCGTGGAAGCGCCGGGACGAATTTCCCAAGGAATTCGTGACGCTCCCAGGCGACTCGTATCCGAGTTCCGCGCTTGTGGACGCGTGCTACACATTGTTGTTTCCAGCGAAGACAGCCGCTAAGTGAAATAAGTATCGCTGAGCGGAGATTCTGCTCGGCGGGCGAGGATTCCGGCCTCAGTTTAATAAAACGTACGACTGAGGCATGACCTTGCCTGCTGCCGCAAACCGCAGATCAACCCGCGGCCCGCTCTTCCGGCTTCTGTCCCGTGCTGTGCAGTTCGAGCAGTGCCTGTTCCAGCGCCGTGAGATCGAACGGCTTTTGCAGCAACGCAAAGCCCTGCTGCAACGCCTCAGCCGCGCTGGTGCTCAACCCGGTCGTGAGCAGCACCGGCATGTCGGGATAGAGCCGGCGAATGGTCCGGCCAAGCTCCAGGCCGTTCATCCCGCCGGGCATCAGAATGTCCGAGAAGACGAGGTCGATCTTCTGATCCCGCCCGAGCGCTTCCAACGCCTCGCTCGCGCTGGCGGCTTGCCGCACCACATAGCCCAGCTGCTGAAAATAGGATGTGGTCACCTCGGCCACGGCCGGGTTGTCCTCCGCCAGCAAAACCGTTCCGGCACGCTGGGGCACGCTCTTCAATTCGCTCGGAACAATCGGAGGCGCAGCCAATTCCTTGCTGCGCGGCAGATAGAGCGTTACCACGGTCCCGCGTCCGACTGTGCTGGCGATGGTCACCGTGCCCCCCGCCTGCTTGGCGAAGTTATACACTTGGCTCAGCCCGAGCCCCGTGCCTTTGCCCACCTCCTTGGTTGTGAAAAACGGCTCGAACACATGCGGCAGGGTCTCAGGCGGAATTCCCGCACCGGTATCCGCGACCGCAATGGCGGCGAACTCGCCGCGCAACCCGTCTTCCGCCGCCTTGCCCTCGAGCACAACCGCCTCCGCGGTGATGGTGAGCGCTCCCCCGTCGGGCATGGCATCGCGAGCATTCACCGCTAGATTGAGCAGCGCGAGCTCGAGCTCGTTCGGATCAACCTTTACAGCGCAGCTTTCACCCGGAACAACCACGTCGATGGCGATATCGCCGCTCAGCGACCGCGCAAGCATGTCCTTGAGCTCGGGCAGGTGATGGGTGAGGTCGACCACCGAGGGGGCAAGCGTCTGCCGGCGCGAGAATGCCAGCAGCTGGCGGGTGAGGCTTTCGCCGCGATTGGCCGCGGTCGTGATCATGTCGAGCAGGCGCACGTGCTTCTCATCGGAGAGATCCCGGCGCAAGCGCTGCACGCTCCCGCTCACGATCATGAGGAGATTGTTGAAATCGTGCGCGACCCCGCCGGTCAATTTTCCGATTGCTTCCAGCCGTTGCGATTGCCGCAATGCATTTTCCGCGGATTCCCGGCGCTCAGCCTCGCCATGGAGCCGTCTGGTTCGCCGTAGCGCGATACCGAGAATGAGAAACAGACCGAATGTTGCGGGCACGCCGAAGATCAGATGGCTCCCCATGTTCGTGAGCCACACACCCCTGATTGCGGACGCGTCTATCCCCGTGACAAGGTAGACGGGAAAACCTTCGAGCTTGCGGTAGCCGATGCGGCGCTCGGCTCCATCGAGCTGGGATTGCGGAACGGTGTAGATGACCCGTTCCCAGCCTGCCGAAATGGCCCGGTGCAAGCCGCTGCCGGGTTGCAGCGCGCGCTGGCGGTCGGGTAACGGCGGGTAATGTGCAAGAAACTTGCCGTCGTCGCGAACCAGCGCGAACAGGCTGCCCTGGTTGCGGCCGAGCACGGCATAGAATTCTTCGAAATATTGCGGCAGGACGGAAACGGCAGTGACGCCCTTGAAAGAGCCGTTCGCGGAAGGACGCCGCCGCGACAGAATGAAAAACGGTGCGCCGAAATTCGCTTGCCGGGGCGTGATGATATCGCTGACATAGATCCCGGCGTGGCCGGTCACATGCACCCTGAAATAGTTGCGGTCACTCGCGTTGAACTCGGGAGGAATCGGAGCGAACTGGCTTGACACCAGCGGCTCGCCCTCGCGATCGACGATGAAGATGGCGCGCACCTGCGGCAATGCATCGACGATTTGCCGCAGGCGCTCGTGCATGTCATCTTGTTTGGCGCGTATTGCATCGTCCGCCATGTCGCGCACGATCTCATCCACCTCGGCGATCGCGCGCTCGACCGTCTGAAACACCTTGAGCGTATGCTCATGCAGGATGTCGAGCGACCGGTCGATGCGGTCATCGGCAATTTCGTATTCGTGGCGATAATTGAGCCACGAGGCATACGCGAACAGGACGGCCGGCAAGACCAGCGACGCCACCATCATCAGCTGGAGGACCCGAATGGCTGAGCGATGAGCGGGGCGCATGGCGCACCAATTCACTGTCGAGCGTCGTCAGTGAACCAATTTTGCCTCATGCTGTGTTGGGCTCCCAACCCCAAAAACGACAAAATCCGGCTCCCGCAGACATGATTCCGATCGCTTTTGGCTTAATTTGGGCCGACTCCGTTTAAAGGTGTGGCGCATGCACGCCCATTCCTGGCGTTCACTTCCATATTTTCTTGCCGGCGCGATCCTGCTCGCGTCGGGCCTGGCGGGCGCAGTCGCGCAAAACAACGTTGATCTTGCGCTCGTTCTCGCGGTCGATACCTCCGGCAGCGTCGATGCGGTCCGCTTCGACCTGCAGAAGCGCGGCTATGTCGCAGCCTTCCGGCATGCGCGCGTGCTGCAAGCGATCCGCTCCGGTGCCAACGGGGCGATTGCGGTCACCATGCTGCAATGGACCGGGCCCGCGCTCCACGTCCAGGTCGTTGACTGGACCAGGATCGGCAGTGAGGAATCAACCGCGGCATTCACGGCCGCGATCGAGCGCGCGCCACGCCGTCTGTTCGGGGGCGGCACCTCCATCAGCGGCGCGATCGATTACGGCAGCACCCTCTTCGCAAGCAGCCCGTTTCAGGCGCCAAGGCGTGTGATCGATGTGTCGGGTGACGGCTCCAATAATCGGGGACGCCCGGCGGCGCTTGCCCGCGATGAAGCAGTGGCCGCAGGCATTGCGATCAACGGACTGCCGATTCTCGCGCTCGAACCCGATCTCGATCGCTACTATTACGACAACGTGATCGGCGGTCCGGGGGCTTTTGTCATCCCCGCGCAGGATTACGAGACCTTCGCCGACGCCGTTCTCAAGAAGCTGATCACGGAGATCGCTGCCAGCACACGCTGAGCGGCGGAGCCGGAACCTTGGGCAACCGCGATCGTTGTCATCGTCGCAGGACGGAGAAATTACGATGGCGCAGGTCATCACCAAATGCCGGCTTACTGGCCATTACATGTTCATGGGAATGGATATTGATCCGAAGGAATTTACCGGGAGCCCAGGTCCATTTGCCCGCAAGTACTGCCCCTTCTGTGCCTGCGAGCACGTGTGGTACAAGGAGGACACGAAATTCCTGGCTGCAAAATCCGTGACCCGCCCGAAGGTGCAGCAGGCAAGCTGATGCGAGGCTTTGCCCGTAGGCTGGGCAAACGCGCTTCCAACGACATCGACCGAACACGATCGTGCGCGCGTCCGCCAACGCGTGACGGCTTGCATTCGGGCGGCGGAGCAAAACCGCCGATGCTATTTTAACATTCCGTCATCTGTCGTCCGTCCTCTGTCACCTGATATTCCCATGACCCTGATCCTCTCGAACGAAGACGTCGAAAAGGTCCTCACGATGCCCGATTGCATGGAGGTCCTCGAAGACGCCTATGTCGAATTGAGCGAAGGGCGCGGGCTCAACCGCGTGCGTTCAGACTGCCTTGCCCCTTCCGGGCAAGCGGAGGCGCTCTACAGCCTCAAATCAATGGATGGCGTCATACCCAAGCTGGGCGTCGGGGCCGTACGCATCGATTCCGATATTGTCACCTGGCCGAAGCTTGGCAACACAATGCGGCGCGTGAAGGTGCCGGCTGCTCCCAACCGGCGCTACGTCGGGCTCGTCCTCCTGTTCTCGTCCGCGAACGGAGAGCCATTGGCTATCCTGCCCGACGGCGTGCTCCAGCGCATGCGTGTCGGCGCCGCGAACGGCTTGGCCATCAAATATCTTGCGCGCAAGGACGCAAGAGCCGTCGGCATTCTCGGATCGGGCTGGCAGGCCGGCGCGCAACTCATGGCGGCTTGCGCCGCGCGCGGCATCGAGCAGATCCGCTGCTTCAGCCCGAACCCAGAGCACTGCAAGGCGTTTGCAAGCGATATGACCACCGCGCTTGGTGTCGAGATCGAGCCGGTTGCTCAGCCGGAGGACGCCATTGCGGGCGCCGATATCGTCATTTGTGCCAGCAATTCCATCGACAACATCTTTTTCGAGCGCTGGATCGAGCCGGGTGTGCATCTGAGCTCAATCAAGCTCCCCGAAATCGAGACAGCGGCGATGCGACGCGCTGACCGGCTGGTGATTCACACGCATGATGCGAGCCCGATTCATGTCGTCGCCAAGGACATCGCCGTGCCGGAGAAGGGGCGGAACAAAGGCTGGGACCTCGGTGCCGGGCTCGATTTCAGGAAGACACCGACGCTGCCTGATGTGATCACCGGTCGGGCGCCCGGCCGGCAATCCGAGCAGGAGGTCACCTGCTTCATCAACAATCTCGGTATGGGGTATCAGTTCGCGGCCGCGGGCGCGGTGGTCTACCGCAAGGCAAAAGAGGCGGGGCTCGGACACCATCTGCCGACCGACTGGTTTACCCAGGACGTGCATCCGTAGAACTGTAGGATTGTAGCAACCATTAAATCGGGCCATTGTTTCGGCCTTGATCGCTTGGACGTTGGTGTTCGGACGCACAGCTGGTGTCAAGGGTCGTGACCGCTTCGCGGCGGACAGCCGCCCTTGACACCAGCTTTGCGTCCGAAGGTTCGCCGTCCAAGCGATCAAGGCCTCCTCGTGCGCCGCAGGCGCCTCTGTTCACGTCTGCGAACGCCGGTAGTTCCTTGGTCCATGGTGTCCCGCGTTCAACCACGGTGTTGACGAA
>CATPCO010000323.1 GCA_955652925.1 uncultured Xanthobacteraceae bacterium
GATGCAGGCGGCGCGCATCGGTGAGTTTGTGCTCGCTCGCCGCCTGCATCCGCTCGCCGTAGCACGGATCGCGGTCGGGACGCTGCTCCTCGCGTTTGGACTCTATGCGCTGTTCGGCGTTTCCGTCGTCATTGCTGCGATCTTCATGATCTTGTTTGGAGCGGCGAATGGTCTCGTCACGATCGCGCGCGGCGCGGTGCCGCTCGCGCTGTTCGGGGCAAAGGGCTACGGCCACACCATGGGCCGAATCGGGGGCGCGTCCCTGATCATGCAGGCGATCGCACCGCTTGCGCTTGCGTTTGCCGTTGAGCGCGGCTCCGACGCAACGCTGCTCGCCATTGTTGCGGGCTTCGCAATGCTCTCTTTTATTGGCTTGGCTGCGATCCGGCCGGGTGCCGTAGCGCAGTAGCACTGCCTTAACACCACAAGTAATCCCGCGCGGCGGGCCGGATGATCCAGACAATATCTCGCGAGCCGTCTCTGCCGAGAAAGGGCGGGTTTGAAACCCGCCCCTACAAGTACAACCGTCGTCCTCCCAACGCGCCGGAGGTTGGATCTCGCAAAACGCTCGCCCCCCGCGCACAGATCGTGATACATGTGGGGGCGGGTTTCAAACCCGCCCTGGCGCAACAAATATGGCCCCCCGTTGGGGAGATGTGTAGCGCGTCGCGCAGTAGCACTCCCTTAACCATACCGCGGCGCGATTTACCCGGCAGAAACTATAACTGCATGAAGGGCGGGATTTCCTGCGATCGTCGTTAAGATTTCCCCGCCGCGTTTACCATTCCAATGCGGTTTGCCGATCTACTGCCCCATGCAACGCACTGAACATGATGAGTGTTCGTGTGTTTGCCGTCAGTGCCAAGTTCGTCAGTAGAGTAAATCATGCAGCGTGCTTGCGTTGTCTCGATACTGTGTTTGTCAACCATGCTTGCGGCGTCGGTGGCGGTTCGGCCGGTTGCTGCGCAAAGCCAGTATGGCGGCGGATTCATCGAATTCCTGGTCCGCGGCGTGCAACCCTCCGCGGCCACGTATCGTCCTTATCCGGCCGATCTCGGTCCCGGGATGGTCGAATCGCCCACTCAACCGGGCTATCTCGTGATGGATCCGCGCTTCCTCAAGCAGGAGGTGCCCTATAGCGGCCCGGAGACACCGGGCACCATCGTCATCAACACCAACGAGCGCATGCTCTATCTCGTCGAGGAGCGCGGCAGAGCGCTGCGTTACGGCATCGGCGTCGGTCGGCCCGGCTTTACCTGGTCGGGCGTGCATCACGTCACGCAAAAACGCGAGTGGCCGGACTGGACGCCGCCCGAGGAGATGCTCAGGCGCCGCCCCGATCTGCCGCGCCACATGGTCGGCGGCCCCGAGAACCCGCTCGGCGCGCGCGCGATGTATCTGGGCTCGACGCTTTATCGCATCCACGGCTCCAACGAGCCCTGGACCATCGGCAGCCAGGTCTCATCCGGCTGCATCCGCATGCGCAACGAAGACGTGATCGATCTCTATGGGCGCGTGAAGATCGGCACCAAGGTGGTGGTGATGTGACTAGAGCGGGATGATTTTTCTTCGAATCATCATCCCGCTCTGGCTCTTTGTTTGAGTATGATCTTTTTTCCGAAAACCGGTTCCCACTTTTCGGGATCATGCTCTATACGTCTTGTCCGCCGCCATCATCGGAATCGAAGCCGCCATCATTGCTGAAGCTGGCGTCGTCGGTATCATCGGAAACGCCTTGGACGTCGCGATTATCGGCGACGCTGTCGTCGAACAAGCCGGTGCCGCGGGCGTCGCTTGTTCGTCCGATATCATCAACACCGGCTTGGCGCGAGAGATCGCCACTCGCGCTCTCGCTGCTCCACGGGGAGGCCCCGCCCGGATCAACCGCCGCGTGCGCGCCGCCGTGAGAACCCATCATGGAACGGATGCCGTCGAGCAAAAGCGCGCCGCCAATGACGCCCGCGGCGGCGGAAGCGGCGGTACCGAGGAAAGAGCCGCCCATTCCCATTCCCATTGGCCCCATTGGCGCGGCAGCAGCCGGCGCCGGCGCGGGTGCGGCCGGCATCGGTTGCGCTCCCGTCCGCCAGGCGCTCGACATGCCGGAGGCTGTTGCGGACGGCCCGACCGATGGCACCGAAGGGCGGCGCTCGCGCGATCCGAACACAGTGTCGCGCATGCTGCCGAGAAAGCTGGTATCGCGTTCGGGCGCGGCGCCCTCAACGGCGCCCTCGAGCTGACGGATGCGGGCATTCGCCCGCTTGAGCGCTTCGTCCTGCACCAGCACGGTTTGGACGAGTGCATAAGGCGCGTTCGGCGCCTGTCGCAGTCCATCCCTGATCAGACGTTCAGCCTCGCTGTCGCGTTGTGCATCTTCAAGGGTGGCGAGGCGATCAAACAGCTCGCTGACGAGCTTGCGTTCCTCTTCGGTCATTGGCCGGCTCCTTCCTGCGCGTAGCCCGGATGAGCGAAGCGAAATCCGGGGAAGCCGCTTCCGCATAACGCTTCGCTCATGCGGGCTACGACGCTACGACGCCACGTGAGCCTTCATGTAGGAAACCAGTGTGACGGCAGAAGGACCGGCGCGAGAAAAAATACCGGTCAAATCAAGTGACCGGGAGAAGCCCGACGCCGTGCGCCGCAAGCACTCCCGGAAAGCGCTCGCCGGCGAGAAAAGCGTACTCGCGTTCGCGCAGCGTTGTAAGCGGGTCGAGCCGTTGCAATTCGGCATCCACAAAGCCGGGGTGACACATCACCACACTCCCTTGCGGCAGCCGGTCGAGAAAGCGCGGAAACAAGGCGGCAAAATCTGCATCATCATTGAATTCGTAGGTTCCAGCGAAGGCCGGGTTGGTCGGCAAACCCGCTGCCCGGGCGCGCCGCGCAAAGTCGCGGCTCAGAAGATCGAGAAAGAAGCCTTTGTAATCGGCAACCTTCTTGATCAGCGGAGCGCCGCGTCCGCATTGGCGGATCCATGCATTCGGAGCTCGCTGTTTCGTCACCGCCAAGACCGCGTCGCGTACCTGCGGCAACAGGTGCACGTGGTGATGGCCGTCGATGTAATCGGGAGCGCGGCCGAACAGCTCACAAAACTTATTGAGCTGGGCCTCCAGCTCCGCCACGAGCGAACTCGCATCGAAACGGTGCAGGAATGCATGCCGCAGCGTCGCGCCAAGCGGCATGAATGCGCCATCGGCGAGCGCGCGAAAGTCCCGGCTCAACGGACGGAAGGGGGCCGTCAGCGCCACATGCAGGCCGATGGCGACCCGCGGCGCAGTGGAATTGAGCGCATCGAGGGCACGCGCTTCCGATCGATGGCAGGCAGCCGCCAGCACCAGCACCGAAGTCGCGTTGAGGCGCCCGCGCACGACAAGATCGCGGATGGCGAGGCTCACCCCGGCAGAGATGCCGTAATCATCGGCACAGAGCCAAACCAGACGCATGGATCATTCCGCGGCGGCCGAGTGCGGCGTTTCGCCTGCGGCCGGCACTTCGGCGGTCTTGAGCGTGCGCTCGGCGACGAAATACACCGGCCGGCCTTTGATCTCCGATAGAATCTTGCCGATATATTCGCCCACGATCCCGATCATGATGAGTTGGACGCCGCCGAGCACCATCAATCCGACAACAACTGATGGGTAGCCGGGGACCGACTGTCCGAACACAAGGGTCTCGATCAGGATTTGCACGCCGAAAATGAATGCTGCCGCGGCAAGCAGAAGTCCCAACAGGCTTGCGAGCCGCAGCGGCGCCACCGAGAACGATGTCAGCCCTTCGATCGAAAGGCCGATAAGCGCGTACAGATTCCACGTGGTGTGGCCGTGGACGCGCTGCGCCGGCTCATAGTCGACCCGGATTTGACGAAACCCGATCCAGCTGGCGAGCCCCTTGAAGAATCGGTTGCGCTCCGGGAGCGCTCGCAGCGCCGCGGCCGCGCGCGCTGAGAGCAGGCGGAAATCGCCGGCGTCCTCGGGAATCCTTTGCCGGGCGCCCCAGTTGATCAGGGAGTAAAACGCCTTCACCCCGATGCGCCGCAGCCATGGCTCGCTCGCGCGGTGCGCTTTCGCGGTATAGACGACATCATAGCCCTGATCGAGCCAGTAGCTCACCAGCGTCTCGACCAGGGCGGATGGATGCTGGCCGTCACCATCCATGAACAGGACGCCGCCCATGCGCGCATGATCGAGGCCGGCAAGGAGGGCGGCTTCCTTGCCGAAATTGCGCGAAAGGGCGATCACCTGAACATCGAGCGCCTCGGCGGCAAGACCGCGCGCAGTGGCAAGGGTTGCGTCGCTGCTGCCGTCATCGACATACACCACCTCGGTTGCAAGGCCGCGGGTGTCCTTCAGGCGGCGCGCCACTTCGACCAGACGCGCGTGCAGGGTCGAGAGGTTATTCGCCTCGTTGAATAACGGCACCACGATCGAGAGCCCCGGCTGTGCCGTTGCCTGCGAGCCATTGCCGCCGTGCCGCCCCACCACCTCTCCTGGCATCTTTCTTGTGATCTCTCTCTCGACACCACGCCGTAACTTTTAGTCTAGGCGCGTGCTACTGCGTGCCGCGAAATTATAGTCGACAAATGCCCGGTTCTGATAGCGCGCAACGGCTTTGTTGTCGCACGGGGGGGGTAGAACAGCCACGCCGCAATCTGGTTTGGGGGGAGTGAACGCGGCCCGGCGGACATGCTAAGGCACCACCCATGCGGTTGCCCGCCCCATTCCATCGCCTGCTGCTCCGCCTCGCGACCGCCTGGCGGCAGCGCGCGATCACGCTCAAGGCGGCGAGTTTTGCTCTTGTCGGCGTGGTCAACACCGTGGTCGATTTCGGCGTGTTTCTCCTGGCGCGCGAATTTTTCAGGTTGCCGTTCTTTATTGATCTGTTCGATCGGGTCGCCGATGCTTGCCGATGCGGCGCCGCCGAGAAGCTCGCGCTCATTCCAGCCAATGTCGTCGCCTGGGCGGTGGCGGTCAGCGGCTCTTATGTGCTCAACTCCCTGATCACATTCTCCGCGGAATCGGGACGCCAGCTCCGCCTCAAGTCGTATCTGAGCTTCGTTGCGTCAGGGATTGCCGGTCTGATCGCAAACACGACGACGGTCTATGTGCTCTCCTATTTCATCTCCGAGGTCGCCGCGAAGCTTTGCGCGATTGCGGCAAGCTTCATGGTGAATTTCTCGCTCTCCCACTTCGTCGTGTTTCGAACGCGCCGGCCGCAGACCGAATGATTGCAGTGGGGCGGGGACACCATGCGTGATGACGAAAACCTCCGGGCCGAGCGGCCGACCTTCGTCACTCATCTGGAATGCTCGGCGAGCGGCGAGCGCTACCGCGCCGATGAGCTGCACAATCTTTCCCGCGCCGGCAAGCCGTTGCTGGTGCGCTACGATCTCGCCGCCATCCGAAAAGCGCTGAGCAAGGCGGCGCTCCTGCCAAGGCCGCGCGATCTCTGGCGCTATCGCGAGCTACTCCCGGTGCGCCGCGTGGAGCATATCGTGAGCCTGGGCGAGACCACCACCCCATTGCTCGCCATGCCGCGTCTCGCCAGCAAGCTCGGCATGACGCAAATCCTGGTGAAAGACGAAGGCCGGCTGCCGACCGGCTCATTCAAGGCACGCGGACTGGTCATGGCGGTTTCCATGGCCAAGGCACTCGGCGTGCGACACATGGCGATGCCGACCAACGGGAATGCAGGCGCAGCGCTTGCGGCCTATGCCAGCCGCGCCGGCATCAAGAGCACCATCTTTTGTCCGGAGGACACGCCCGAGGTCAATGTCAGCGAGATCGCGCTGCAAGGCGCGAGCGTCTACCGCGTCAATGGCTTGATCGATGACTGCGGCAGGATTGTCGCCGAGGGAAAAGCAAAGATTGGCTGGTTCGATAGCTCGACGCTCAAGGAGCCGTACCGGATCGAGGGCAAGAAGACGATGGGACTCGAGCTCGCCGAGCAGCTCGATTGGAACGTGCCCGATGTCATCCTTTATCCCACCGGTGGCGGAACCGGACTGATCGGGATGTGGAAGGCCTTTGCCGAGCTCGCGTCAATCGGTTTTATCGGAGCAAAGCGCCCGCGCATGGTCGCGGTTCAGGCGGCGGGTTGCGCTCCCATGGTGCGCGCCTGGGAAGAGGGGACAGAGCATGCGCAGCGCTGGGAGGACGCCCACACCATCGCTGCCGGCATTCGCGTGCCGCAGGCGCTCGGCGACTTTCTCATTCTGCGTGCCGTGCGCGACAGCGGCGGATTTGCCATCGCGGTAGCGGACGAGGCGATCGCGGCGGCGGTGGATGAAGTTGCGCGCAACGAAGGCTTCTTGCTGTGCCCGGA
>CATPCO010000324.1 GCA_955652925.1 uncultured Xanthobacteraceae bacterium
CCTTCTGCTGCCCTAATGGCCACCCGTTTCCGTCCTACACAGACGGCGCCTACCGCCTTCACGCCACTCGCTGACGACAATGGTTCGGTGTCACATCCCTACTGGCCGCGAATGGACCGATGCATCGATTATATTTGGGCCTCTCCTGGGCTGCACATTGTCGCCAGTAGCGTTTGCTTCAATCGGTCGAGCCCAGATGATCCATCGCTTTGGCCCTCCGATCATGCCGGCGTATGGGCGGACTTCGAAAAGGCATGATGCACCATGCAATTGTTTGAGCTCGTAGCTGCATTCCGCGGCACGCTTTTGGGCAGCGGGCCACCGGGTCGGCCAGCAGGACGGGCTTCAGAAAGGCACCCAGCCGCTTTCTCGTTTAAACCGGTGCTGCCCATGTATCTTGCAAACCAGACTGTACGTTGGCCTGCGGCCAGGGCGGGAATAGGATCCTCATGACGTATCGGTTCGAGCGCGGCCGACTCTACCGGATGCCGACACATTTCGGCCCCGCACCGGGACCTCGGCAGATGCCAGTGGAGGCGCATTCGGATCCGACGCAAAGTCCGCGCAAGATATTGGTTGCAGCCAGCTTCCTAACCGACGCCGCTGCATTAGAGCGGCATCTGCCGGAACGCTTCAGCCTGTTCGGTGAACCCGTCGTCACGGTGGAATTCCATCATATGACGCACATCGACTGGCTTGCCGGGCGCGGCTACGCGATGGTCCACGTCTGGTGGCCGGCAACGTTCGCCGGCACCCAGGACCAGGCAAGTGGCCGCTTTCTCGCGGTGATGTGGGAGAACCTTGCGGACCCGATAATCAGCGGGCGCGAGGACATCGGCCATCCAAAACTCTATGCCGAAATTGCCGATCCGCGAGTTTTCGGTGGCACCCATTACTGCGAGGCTGTCTGGAAGGGCTTCAGGTTCCTGGAGCTTGAGGTTGGAAGCTTGCGTGATCCTGTCCCGTCAACCGCGCCTCAAGCCCCTGCTGACGGCACACTCATGTTGAAATACATGCCCCGCACTGGCGATTGGGGCGACGCGGATCTGTGTTACGTCACTCTATCGCCCGCGGCCAATTCAGGCGTAAGCGTCGATCACCAATGGGTGGGAGATGGAATTGTGCAGTTCCACCGCGCCGGGTGGGCCGATCTGCCCACGATGTATCATGTGGTGAATGCTTTGGCCGACCTGCCGGTCCGGGAAGCGCGGAGTGCCTCGGTGACGATGTCGCATGGCGGCAAGCCATATTTGGATCAACGGATATTGACGTAGCAATCCTCGAAAAGAACCGGGTCCTCGCGCCGTGACGAGTTTCGACGCACTCAGCACGACTGTCGCAGCCTGTTCCGCCAGACTTCTCAGCTATTCCGTCCAAGCGGGCGAGCGCACCGCATGCGGGTTCAGTTCAGCTTCACGTCCGCGGCCTTGATGACCTTGGCCCATTCCTCCACGTCGCTCTTGAGGATCGCGAGAAACTCGTCGGGCGAAGTCGCGAACGGCTCGGCGCCCTGTGTGGCAAGGAAATCGATGAGGTCTTTATCCTGCAGAACCTCGTTCACATTGCCATTGATCCTGCGGACCACGGCCGTGTCCGTCCAGGCGGGCGCGAGAATGCCCCACCAGGGATTGATGTCGAAGCCGGGAAAGCCGGATTCGGCGATGGCCGGCACGTCGGGCGCAACAGCGACGCGCTTGGCACTGCTGACTGCGAGGGCCCGCACTTGCCCGCCTCCAATGTTCCCAAGCACGGAGGGCACGCTGCTGAAGGCGCTGTCGACATGCCGTGCAATGACGTCGGCAATCGCCGGCGCCACGCCGCGGTAGGGGACGTGAAGAATATTGATGCCGGCCTGGACCTTGAGCATCTCGCCGAGCAGATGGTTCACCGAGCCAATACCGGACGAGGCGAAGGTCAGGATGCCCGGCTTCTGCCGTGCCAGGGCGATGAATTCGCGCAGATCCTTCGCCGGGAGTTTTGGGTTGACGACGAGCAGGAATGGCGTGCGCGCCAGCGTCGCTATCGGCTGAAAATCCTTGACCGAATCGAACGGCAGGTTGGGATAAAGGCTCGGGTTGACGGCCTGCGATCCAGCATAGGTCACGAGCAGCGTGTATCCGTCAGCCGCCGACTTGGCGACGACATCGGTGCCAAGGACGCCAGCAGCGCCGGCGCGGTTTTCCACGATGATCGGCTGGCCCCAGCGCTCGCTCAGCATCTGTGCGAGCTTGCGCGCGAACACGTCGGTGGCACCCCCAGCAGTCTGCGGCACCAGGAACTTCACCACCCGCGACGGGAATTGCTCCGCGCTCGTCGACGTATGGATCATGCAGCAGCACGCGAGCATTGCGGCGACTGCCGAGATCCGCAGAACTTTCATGCTGTTTCCCCCGCCGCGTGGTCGGGTTCACGGCGCCTCGCGAGGCAATGTGGATGAGGGTCGGTCGGTTGACAACCAGTGGCCGTCGGTCCTTCGCCCTGTCTTGTTCGCATGTTGTTGGCCGGACGGCCTTGCGCTAGGATCCTCGCTGCCAGTTCACAGCCAAGGCGAACCAGATGGAAACGAACCTTTCGCACGCATCGCCTGCCCACGTCCACACTGAGACCATAACCGCGGTCCCCCTCTCGCCGGCGGTCGGCGCCGAAATCGTCGGCCTGGATCTGCGCGCGCCTCTCGACGATGCGCAATTTGAGAAAATCCTCGATGCCTGGCACCGCTGCTGCGTCCTGCTGTTTCGCAACCAGCATCTCGAGACAGAGGATCAGCTTCGGTTCGCCGGACGCTTCGGCGAACTCAGCAAGGTCATCAATAATCACAGCAAAAATTCCGGGCACCCCTCGGTGATGCTGGTCTCCAACATCCGCAAGGACGGACAGCTCATCGGGGGGCTGCCTGATGGCGAAATGTATTTCCACTCCGACCAATGCTACGTAGAGCGACCAATCAAGGCGACCACATTGTATGCGATCGAGCTTCCGCGCGAGGGCGGAAATACATTGTTTGCGAACATGTATTCGGCTTACGAAACTCTGCCTGCGGACGTGCAGCAGCAGATCGCGAGTCTCAAGGCAATGAACGTCTACGACTACGATAGGAATCCCACCGTGCGTGGCTCAACTATCCGTGAGGGCGTGCCGCATTATGCGCATCCCATCGTGCGAACACACCCGGATACCGGACGCAAAGCACTGTTCGTGAACCGGCTCATGACGGACCACATCCTGGACGTGCCCCGCGCCGAGAGCGATCGGCTGCTCGAGTTCCTGTTCGACCACCAGGAAC